>NZ_JBHMIW010000023.1:0-106508 GCF_042436655.1 Sinorhizobium sp. P24N7
ATCGACGGCAAAGCTCCGAAACGCTCCAGTTCCCGCTGTCATAATCCGAAAGCATCCGAACCCGCTCTTCCATCCGACAAGTCTCGTTAAACGGCATCAAAAGGTCCCCCTCAGATGCCAATCTAACTGTCGACAATCATCCCGGTCTAATCTGTCGACAATCTACCCGGTCTGAACCTGCGGGTTGCCCCTCACCCTAGCCCTCTCCCCGCGCGCGGGGAGAGGGTTAGGGTGAGGGGCAAATGCCGCGAACACAACCTTCATCCCTGCCACCTGCCCTCGCGCTTCATCGTCTCGATCTCTCGGATCGCCCTCTCGCGCTGACGCTCCCGGCGGATGATCTCGCCGACGGCCGCATCGTCGGATTTGTCGGTGTAGCGGAACTCGCTATCCGCATAGCGGTTGATTTCCTGCAGCACCATGTCGATGGTGATCGGGCCTCGCAGTTGCTCGATCATCGCCTTCTTCTCGTCGTAGGACCTATGCATGAACGAGCCGGCGTCCCGGAACCAGTCGTCGGGCAGTTCGACGTCCATGGCCCTCAGCTTGACGGCATCGGTGATGTTCCTGATGGCGCGCCCGGTGAAGCGGGGTTCCGCCTCCTTGATCATGTGCAGATACGCGCCCACATCGGCGAGCGTGGCGATCTTGCCCTTCTCCTTCTGATACCGCTCCCAGACGGCGGCAAGCCCCTCCTCCTGCGGTCGCGCATGCGCGGCATAGGATTGCGAGACGGCGCGCTTGATCTCCTGACCGGCGTAGAGATCGTGCTCGCCGAGCGGGATCTTGTGGTTCTTGCCGACGAGCAGCGCGAAGATGTCGATGTAGTCGTCCTCCGTCTGCGGCCCGTCGACCAGCCAGCGCGCACCGGCCCGCTGGCGCAGCGCGTCGTCGACATTCTCGGGATAGTTGGAGAACATGCCGAAGGTGCAGTTGCCGCGCACCACCGTCGAGGCGCCGGCGAAGCTCTCCATCAGCACTGCCGTCACCTCGTGCTGACCGGCCGAGGCACGGTCGTCGGAGCGCTTTGCCGCCACTTGGTCGACATCGTCGATCGTGCCGAAGCCGATCACCCGCGGGTTCACGACGTTGTTGACGAATTCCTTGCAGTTCTGGCCCGATTTGCCCTGATAGGAGGAAATCTGGTCGACGCCGAAATTCTCGTAATGGAAGGGATAACCGGCGATGCCGCAATATTCGTGCAGCATGCCGGCTAGCATCTGGATCAGGATCGTCTTGCCGGTACCGGGCATGCCGTCGCCGATGAAGGTGAAGAGAAAGCCGCCGAGTTCGACGAAAGGGTTCATCTGCCGGTCGAAGTCGTAGGCCATCAGCATCTTGGCGAGCTTCAGCGCCTGGTACTTGGCGATGTGATTGCCGATGATCTCCTCGGGCTTCTTGAAGGTCATCACCAGCGGCTTGCGCTTCTGCCCCGGCGCGACGTCGAAACCGTTGAGCGTAAAATCGTCCTGGTCGAGCCGGATATGCACGCTCTCGAAATTCTGCAGACCGGTGAAACGCGCCTTGCGCGCAATCAGACCCTCGATCGCGATGCGGGAAAAGGCCCGGGCTCGTGCGACCAGCGCGAGCTCGTCCGGCGCACCGGCGATGCTGCGGTCGAGACCGGCGACCATGGTTTTCAGCGCATCCTGCGGCGTGTCGAAAAGGAAATGCGGCTCCGCGGCATCGTCCACCGGCTCGCCCTCTTCCTGCAGCGTCGCGCCGAGATAGGCGGCAAGCGTGAAGGCGGCGATATAGGCCGAAGCGGAGAGCAGCGCTTTGAAATGAGCCGCATCCTCGCCGGTAAGCGGCGCGGTGGCGTTACGCGCCTGCAATTGTTCAAGGTTCGTCTGCCGCGCGAAGACATCGGCAACAGCCAGCGCCACCTGGATGCCGCGACGGGTGCGATAGAGCACCGAATGCTGCGCCGGCGACAGGAGCGGGTCGGCGCTGCGAACCGCCTGGATGGTGCGCGCGAGTTCGACCTCGCGGCTGCGGCGCTGACCGCCGGTCGATACCGTCGAGACGAAACGGCGCCCCGTCCCTGCCAGCGGCGTGGCGGCCGCGCCATCGTCCCGCTCGATAACGGCAAGCTTGGTGACCAGGCTCTGCGCCACCGCCTGATGTCTGGCGATCTCGTCCTCATGCAGCGTCGTCAGCCCTGTGTTCAATGCCATGGCTCAGACCTCGCTCACCACCTGGTTGCCGGATATGACATGCACCTTGTAATCGCCGAAGACCTGGGCGGCCTCGCCGGAGGCATAGAGCGCCTGGTACGCGTCGTGCGGCACCAGTGCATGCTTCTCATACGCGCTTACCCCCATGCGCGCCGCCTCCAGATCCGTGGTGTCGATGTGGAACTCCTCCTGCGCCTGGGTGGAGGACCAGAAGCCACGCGTTGCCGGCCGCTCCGCCTTCGAGAAGACCTCCTGCACCGTCCAGGTGAGCAGCCACGCATTCTCGGTCTTGCGCACCCTGGAGAGAATGTCGTTGACCCTCGCATTGTTCTCGGTGATGCCCGCCGAATAGAAGGGGCCGAGCACGATCCGGCGAAGCTGCTTCGGATGCAGTTCGGGGAAGTCCCTGTCGAGATTTGTGGCGATCGTCGCCGGCGTCAGCGAATAGGCGCTGTTCTTGGAGGCGAAATCGTCGAAACGGCTTGCGAGCTCCGGATTGAGCAGGCCACCGACCGGCAGCGGAATCTCGACTCCAGGATTGAGCTTGCCATCCTCGGTCACCAGCATCTCGACGATATTCTCCGAGGAATCCTCGATCGTCGCCATATAGATCATCGGCAGCGTCTGACTGCCGTCGAACGCGCCCCAGGAAACGACGTAATAGGGCCGCATCGTCTTCGGATTGACCGCGACCCGGATCGTCTCCGGCAGGATGAACGGCGAAAAGATATCCCCCTTGCCGATCTGCTCCAGATAGAGCCTTTCGGCCATGCGAACCTGAAGCGCCTCGGGGAACGCCCTCTGCCTCAGGATGAAATCGACCATTTCCTCGCGCAGCGCATCGGCGGAAGGAATGCTCGCAAGCCGCTTCTCCGCATTCTGCCGGTCGTTTTCGAGTTCCAGCACGTTCTGGAAAACCGGAAAGCCGCTTTCGGCGCGCGAGATGCGAAACTGTTCGACGAAACCGATCCGGTTTTCCCAGCAGGCGATCGAGGCTTTCAGCCGGGCAAGATAGGGACCGATGACTTCGCCGACGACGCTGTCGCGGTAAAGCGGCGAATTGCGGTCTCCGAGGAAGAGCTCGAGCCCTGCGAGCGCCGCCCGGACGGAGCCGAAATATTGCCTGACGGCCGAAGGAATGGCGGTATTCATGGCAGCTCTCCCGGCAAATGCCGAAAGGCGGTCGCAGATCGGATCATTGCCGCCTTGCCGATCACTGCTTCACATAATTTGCTGCATTATGCTTGTCCATCACCGTCTGGAAGCGGCGCGCGAAGGCGTCGTCGGCGAGTTTCTTGCGCCGCTGGATATCCTGCGTCGCGAGCATGTTCTTTTCATGCATCTCGAGCAAATCGCCGATGTGGCGCTGTGCGGCCGCGCCGATCCCGGCCATGGTCTCCTCGGCGGCCGTGTCCACCCGACTGCCGAGCGTGTTGATCTTGTGCGCCACGTCCTGCTGCGCAGCCGTCTTCAACGAATCTTCCAGTGCCTTGTAGAGAACGATGCGCTGTTCCGTGTCGATGGTAAGCTTGTTGATCAGCGTGTTCTGGGCGGCGATCTGGTTGTTCAAAGAATCGACGAAGGTCTGGAACATGGCCGTGTAGCGCTCGAGCGTCTGGCTCTCGGCCAGAAGCTCCTGTTCCTTCGCCTGCTTTTCATTGTATTCGGTCGCAAGCTGCGAGCGTTCGCCTTCGAGGTCGGTTCGGGTCTTCTGGTCTGTCGAGGCGGCGATCCTGTTCTCGATATCGAGCAGCAGCGGGTTGAGCTCTTCGATCCGCTTCTGAGTCTGTTCCAGCGCAGCCATCGTGCCCTTGCGGCGCTCGATCACCTGGATGAGGCTCTGCTCGGAGGTCTTGTAGCGCTGGTCGAGAATCGCCTTCTGGTCCTTGAGGATGCCGACGATGGTATCCGATTTCGACAGCAGTTCCTGCAGGTTGCCGGCAAGCGACATGTTGCGCACGCGATCGGTCCGCAGCCTCTGCATCTTCTGCTTCGAGAAGATTCCGATGAACTTCTCGTAGCCGGTGTAGCTCTTCATGCTTTCGAACTCGGCACCGAAGACGTTGGTGGCGTCCTCCAGTCCGATGATCAGATCGGCGATGTTGGCTTCCATCACCTTCTGCTGGTTGACGACGTCCTGAATGCGGGCGTTCTCGATATCGAAATTGACGTCGCCGAGCTTGGTGTCCGCCTTGGCGAATTGCTCGAGAACGACGCCGGACTGCTCGAGCTTGCTGCGCATCTCCTTGACGACGGTTCTGGTCTTCTCGATCTCGGTGTCAAAATTCTGAAGCGTCGCCATTGCCTTCTCCCCTAAGCCAGCCAGCAGTGCGAGCGGACTATTTCAGCCCTTGATTGCACTTATATAAAGGATGTTTAGCACGGATCGACAAGGGCGGTGGCCGCTTTTTCGAGCGCACGACAGTAGGGCCGGTGCATCGCCGCCGGCCGGCTTGCGCGTCACCCTTCGTGCATCCGGTCTTCCCAATGGCGACGACAATAGGAGACGTATTTCTCATTGCCGCCGACATCCACCTGAGCGCCCTCCCGCATGACCTTGCCGCGGCCGTCGAGGCGAACGACCATCGTTGCCTTGCGCCCGCAATGGCAGATGGTCCTGACTTCGCGCAGCTCATCCGCGATAGCGAGCAGAGCCATGGAGCCGGAGAAGAGCTTGCCCTGGAAGTCCGTCCTCAGGCCATAGGCCATGACCGGAATGCCGAGGCGATCCGCCACACGCGCCAACTGCCAGACCTGATCTTCACCGAGGAACTGCGCCTCGTCCACGAAGACGCAGGCGATTTCACCGGAGCCGTCGCCGTTCAGGCGCTCGATCAGCGCATGGAGATCGTCCTCGCTGCGGAAGGGGATCGCCCCCGATTCCAGCCCGATGCGAGACGCGATGCGACCCTGGCCGGCGCGGTCGTCGAAAGCTGCGATCAGCATCACGACGCGCATGCCGCGCTCCTGATAGTTGTAGGCGGCCTGCAGGAGCAGCGTGCTCTTGCCCGCATTCATCGTCGCATAGCTGAAATAAAGTTTGGACATGGTCCCATCTCCGGACATCGTGCCCGCTACATGACGGGGCACGCGTCCGATGACCAGAGCATCCCGCAGCGACTCACAGATTTCCGAGAGGGCGCACATGCGATGGCCCGCAAGTCCTGCTCGCATCGGGGGGGGGGGCGGTATTTCGCGGGCATTGCGACATCAGGCGTCGCTTTGTGCATCCCGTTAATGTACTGAGGCAATACACTTCTTTAAACGCCGGGGCGCTTGAATTCGCGCTTCATTGGTGTTTGGCTAACGCTTCATTGGTGTTTGGCTAAAAAAAGAACACAAGGCAGGGGAACGACGACGATGATAAGGACGCTTTCTCTCAAATTCACGCTGGCGGGAGCCGTTTGCATGGCAACCCTGACCGCCGGAAGCGCTTTTGCAGCCGAACCGGAAAGCTGCGGCACGGTCCGCTTCTCCGACGTCGGCTGGACCGATATCACAGCGACCACGGCGACCGCGACGACCATCCTCGAGGCGCTCGGCTACGAAACGGACGTGAAGGTCCTGTCTGTGCCGGTTACCTACACATCGCTGAAGAACAAGGACATCGACGTCTTCCTCGGCAACTGGATGCCGACCATGGAAGCGGATATCGCCCCCTACCGCGAGGATAAATCCGTCGAGACGGTGCGCGAAAACCTCGCAGGCGCGAAATACACGCTTGCGACCAATGCCAAGGGCGTGGAACTGGGCATCAAGGACTTCAAGGATATCGCAGCCCACAAGGACGAACTCGACGGCAAGATCTACGGTATCGAGCCGGGCAATGACGGCAACCGCCTGATCATCGACATGGTCGAAAAGGGCACCTTCGATCTCAAGGGCTTCGAAGTCGTCGAATCCTCCGAGCAGGGGATGCTGGCGCAGGTCGCCCGCGCCGAGAAGTCCGGCGACCCGATCGTCTTCCTCGGATGGGAACCGCATCCGATGAACGCCAATTTCAAGCTCACCTATCTTTCCGGTGGCGATGACGTATTCGGCCCGAATTACGGCGGCGCGACGGTGCACACCAATGTGCGCGCCGGATACACGACCGAATGCCCGAACGTCGGCAAGCTTCTCCAGAACCTTTCGTTCTCCCTCCAGATGGAGAACGAGATCATGGGCAAGATCCTCAACGACGGCGAAGACCCGGAGAAAGCTGCGGCCGCGTGGTTGAAGGACAATCCGCAGAGCATCGAACCCTGGCTTGCGGGGGTCACGACCAAGGATGGCGGCGACGGACTGGCCGCGGTCAAGACCGCCCTCGGCCTCTGACCGGCGGCAGATCACGCGTGGCATTTTGAATTGCTGCATGTTCCGTGCTCAAATCGGCTCGATATGGGAAATGCAGTGAGGCGGGGAAACACCCCGCCTTTTTTCCACCGGTCTTTTGACCTGAGTGTTGACCCTGGCAAGAGGGACCCTGTTTCGTGGAATTCCTGACTGAAAACCCCATCCCGATCGGCGCCTGGGCGAAGTCTTTCGTCGACTGGCTGACGACGAATTTCAACCTGTTCTTCGACCAGCTCGCCAACGTGCTTTCGGCGATCATTTCGGTCCTGCTCTACATCCTCCAGACGCCGCACCCGCTTATCATCATCGCCGTCGTGACGGCGCTCGCATGGTGGTTCCGCCGCTCCCTCGGCATTGCCGCCTTCACCTGTCTCGGGCTACTCCTGATCGTCAATCAGGGCTATTGGCAGGAGACCACGGAAACGCTGGCGCTGGTTCTTGCGGCAACCTTTGTCAGCATGGCCGTCGGCGTGCCCCTCGGCATAGCTGCGGCGCGCCGTGCCTGGATCTACTCGATCATGCGGCCGATTCTGGACCTGATGCAGACGATCCCCACCTTCGTTTACCTCATTCCGGCGCTGATCCTTTTCGGACTCGGAATGGTACCGGGGCTGATCGCCACCGTCATTTTCGCCATTCCCGCGCCGATCCGGCTGACGCGGCTCGGCATCATCTCGACGCCGCCGGCGCTGGTCGAGGCCGCCGAATCCTTCGGCGCGACGCCCTGGCAGGTGCTGCGCAAGGTCGAACTGCCCTTCGCCATGCCGCAGATCATGGCAGGCCTGACCCAGACCATCATGCTGTCGCTCTCGATGGTGGTGATCGCAGCGCTCGTCGGTGCCGACGGTCTTGGCGTGCCCGTCCTCAGGGCGCTGAACACGGTGAACATCGCAAGGGGATTCGAGTCCGGTCTCTGTATCGTCATTCTCGCGATCGTTCTCGACCGTCTTTTCCGCTCGTCCGATGAAGGAGAAGGCGCATGACCGACGCCGTCATTTTCAAGAATGTCGACATCATCTTCGGCAAAAACCCGCAGATTGCGGTGCAGATGGTCGACCAGGGCAAGACGCGCGACGAGATCGGTGCCGCCACAGGCCTAGTACTGGGCGTCGCCGGCGCTTCGCTGACCATCAATGAAGGCGAGATCCTCGTTCTGATGGGGCTGTCCGGCTCCGGCAAATCGACGCTGCTCAGGGCCGTCAACGGCCTCGCGCCGGTGGTGCGCGGCGAGGTCGAGGTCAAGACCGCGAACGGATCGCTGAACCCCTATCGCTGCAACGCCAAGTCTCTGCGCGACTTCCGCATGCATACGGTCTCGATGGTGTTCCAGCAGTTTGCGCTTCTGCCGTGGCGAACGGTGGCGGACAATGTCGGCTTCGGGCTCGAACTGGCCGGCGTTGCCGATGCCGAACGAAGAAAGCGCGTCGGCGAGCAGCTTGAACTCGTCAACCTGGCCAAGTGGGCGGACCGCAAGGTCAACGAGCTCTCGGGCGGCATGCAGCAGCGGGTCGGCCTCGCAAGAGCCTTCGCGACCGGCGCCCCGATCCTGCTGATGGACGAGCCGTTCTCGGCTCTCGATCCGCTGATCCGCACGCGCCTCCAGGACGAACTGCTCGAATTCCAGCGGCGGCTGAAAAAGACGATTCTCTTCGTCAGCCACGATCTCGACGAGGCCTTCCGTATCGGCAACCGCATCGCCATCATGGAAGGCGGAAGAATCATCCAGTGCGGGACGCCACAGGAGATCGTGAAGGAGCCGGCAAATCAGTACGTGGCCGATTTCGTCCAGCACATGAACCCGATCACCATGCTGACGGCGAAGGATGTGATGCAGACCGGCGTCGGGCGAGCCGCCGCCAGTACCGGCGTTTCGGCAACGGCCAGGCCCACTACGCCGCTCGTCGATATTCTCGACGCCATGTCGCGTCAGCCGGGCAGCATAGGTGTGGTCGACAACGGCTCCGTCGTCGGGACCATCGACGCCCAGAACATCGTCGAAGGATTGACGCGCCACCGCAACAAAAGTTGAAGCGGCACGCTGGCCCGCCGGAAGGAGTCGATCATGAGCGAGAAACCCAGTGTGCTGCGCGAGACGGACGAGGAAGCACGCAAGCTCGCCCGGGTGCTTCTTCGTTCGGCGAGAAGCGGCGCGCTTGCCGGGATCGAGCCGGGGAGCGACGGTTTTCCCTTCGTCAGCCGTGTACTCGTCGGCATCGATATCGACGGAACGCCTGTCATCCTCGTGTCGCGGCTGTCGACGCATACTCAAGCGCTCACGGCGGACCGGCGCGCTTCGCTGCTGACCGGTGAGCCGGGCAAAGGCGACCCGCTCGCCCATCCGCGCCTGACGGTCCAGTGCGAGGCGGAGGCCGTCCCGCGCGATTGCGCGCTCCACCTGCGTCTTCGCGAACGATTCCTTCGCCGGCACCCCAAGTCCAAGCTCTATGCCGATTTTCCGGACTTCGGCTTCTTCCGTCTCAACCCGCTTCGGGCAAGCCTCAATGGCGGCTTCGGCCGCGCCTATGTGCTGACGGCGGAGGATCTCGCCATCGCTTCGCCGGCCGCTGCCGCCATCGCGGAAATGGAAGGCGGCGCGATCGAGCACATGAACGCCGATCACGCCGAAGCCGTGCGATATTATGCAACCACTCATTGCCGCGCACCGGAAGGCGACTGGAAGATCGTCGGCATCGATTCGGCAGGGCTCGACCTGTCGGACGGCGACCGTCTGCGCCGCCTGGAGTTCGAGACGCCCCTTGCCGACGCGGCCGAATTACGGCCAATTCTAAAAAAACTTTACCGTTAATCGCATCTTAGCTACCCCCATTTCTTGCAGGGGGTGGTTGCCCTTTTATGCATCACGGCTAATTATCGTGCTTCATCAATCATAACTACGTGTGATGAATTCTCGCATGGAGCACACGATGCAGCCTCTTCCGCCTGAAAAACACGAGGACGCCGAAATAGCAGCCGGTTTCCTTTCGGCCATGGCAAATCCGAAACGCCTGCTCATCCTGGACTCTCTCGTCAAGGAGGAAATGGCGGTTGGCGCCCTGGCCCATAAGGTCGGGCTGAGCCAATCGGCTCTTTCTCAGCACCTCTCGAAGCTTCGTGCGCAGAATCTGGTCAGCACCCGTCGTGACGCACAGACGATCTACTATTCGAGCTCGTCCGGCGCCGTGTTGAAGATTCTGGGCGCACTATCCGACATCTACGGCGAAGACACCGATGCCGTGGACGAAAAGCCTCTCGTTCGCAAATCGGCGTAACCTCCCAGCACGTCCGTCGACCGAACAGCATGCCTCATCAAGCCCCGCCGATCCGATCGCGGGGCTTCATTTTTGGCGGGCGAGCAGGCCTTCTCCGTCCTGTCGCAGACTGGCCCGCAGCATCGTGCTACATGATCGTGCCATGAACCTTGAAAGCGAAATTCTCATTCTCACCGGGCCACCCGGCTCCGGAAAGACCACGACAGCGCAGGCGCTCGCGGCAGAGCCAGGATCATCGAAGGTCCATCTTCACTGCGACGACTTCTGGCATTTCATCAAAAACGGGGCGATACCGCCCTATCTGCCCGAAGCTCACGAACAAAACGCCGTCGTTGTCGACGTGTTGACGAAAGTGGCCGCAACCTACGCACATGGCGGCTATTTCGTCATTGTGGACGGCATCGTCGGACCGTGGTTCCTGGAACCATTCAGGAAAATCACGGCACCGCTCCACTACGTCGTTCTGCGTCCGCCGCTCGATGTCGCCATCCGGCGTTGCCAACAGCGCGGCGGGGACACATTGACAGACCCGGTGCCCATCGCGGCGCTTCATCAGCAGCTCTCATCGCTCGGCTCCCTCGAGCGGCATGTTCTCCCGACCGAAGGACACACTCGGGAGGACACGCTGAGTGCCGTGATCCAGGCCGTGGAAAGCGGATCGTTTCGCCTGGCTTGACGCCCATCGGCGGGCTGATAGTTTGACCAACGGGTAAAGAATCCGCCCCGGCAAATCCAGATTGCCGGGGACTCGACGAGGAGGAAAGACATGTCCAACCGCCTGAACACCACGCCCAACGACCTCAGAGCCTTCTGGATGCCCTTCACCGCCAACCGGCAGTTCAAGAAGGAACCGCGGCTGTTCGTCGGCGCCAAGGACATGTACTACACCACCCATGACGGGCGGACGGTTCTCGATGGAACTGCAGGGCTCTGGTGCGTCAATGCAGGTCACTGTCGTCCGAAGATCACCGAGGCGATTCGCGAACAGGCGGGCGAACTCGACTACGCGCCGGCCTTCCAGCTCGGCCATCCGAAAGCCTTCGAGCTCGCAAACCGGCTGGTCGACATCGCGCCCGAGGGCATGAACCACGTCCTCTACACCAACTCAGGATCGGAATCGGTCGATACCGCCTTGAAGGTGGCTCTCGCCTACCACCGCGCCAAGGGCAATGGCTCGCGCTTCCGCCTCATCGGCCGCGAGCGCGGCTATCACGGCGTCAATTTCGGCGGTATTTCGGTCGGCGGCATCGTCGCGAACCGAAAGATGTTCGGCACGCTGCTGACGGGCGTCGATCACCTTCCGCACACGCATCTGCCTGCCAAGAACGCCTTTACCCGCGGCGAGCCCGAGCACGGCGCCGATCTCGCGGCCGAACTCGAGCGCATCGTCACCCTGCATGACGCCTCGACGGTCGCCGCAGTCATCGTCGAGCCCGTCGCCGGCTCGACCGGTGTTCTCATCCCGCCGAAGGGCTATCTCCAGAAGCTGCGCGAAATTTGCACCAAGCACGGGATCCTGTTGATCTTCGACGAGGTCATCACCGGCTACGGCCGCCTCGGCACGCCCTTTGCCGCTCAATATTTCGACGTGAAGCCGGACATCATCACCACGGCCAAGGGGCTTACCAACGGCGTCATTCCGATGGGCGCGGTCTTCGTGACATCGGAAATCCACGACGCCTTCATGACCGGGCCGGAACACCTGATCGAGTTCTTCCACGGCTACACCTATTCGGGCAATCCGATCGCCTCGGCCGCGGCGCTTGGAACGCTGGATACCTACAAGGAAGAAGGGCTGCTGACGCGCGCGGCCGAACTTGCGCCCTACTGGGAGGAGGCGCTGCACTCGCTGAAGGACTGCCCGCATGTCATCGACATCCGCAATATCGGGCTGATCGGCGCGGTCGAACTCGAGCCGATCGCCGGCGAGCCGACAAAGCGCGCCTTCTCCGCCTTCCTCAAGGCTTACGAGAAAGGTCTGCTGATCCGCACTACGGGCGACATCATCGCATTGTCGCCGCCGCTGATCATCGAAAAGCAACAGATCGACGAGCTTTTCGACAAGCTGCGCGACGTTCTGAAGAACAATATCTGAGGCATTCCTGCCAAAGGCAAAATCCTTTCCCCGGATACGGGGAGAGGGTTATTGTCATGAAATCAATATCAAGGACGAGGTGCACGCATGTCCGAAGCGCTGGAGCGTCTCATCGATCAGGGCGTCGGCCGCGAGCCGGCGGACATCGTGCTCAAGGGCGGGCGGTTCTTCGATCTGGTCACCGGCGAGCTGGTCGCCTCCGACATCGCCGTTTCGGGCGAGCGGATCGTCGGCACCTGCGGCGACTACCAGGGCCGTGAGGAGATCGACGTTACCGGCCGCATCGTCGTTCCCGGCTTCATCGACACGCATCTCCACATCGAATCGTCGCTCGTCACCCCGCACGAATTCGACCGCTGCGTGCTGCCGCTCGGCGTCACCACTGTTATCTGCGATCCGCACGAGATCGCCAATGTGCTCGGCACCGAAGGCATACAATATTTCCTGGATTCGGCGACAGAGACGATCATGGACATCCGCGTCCAGCTCTCCTCCTGCGTGCCGGCGACCCATCTGGAAACGTCCGGTGCCGACCTGCCGATCGAGCGCCTCACGCCCTTCCGCCACCACCCGAAGGTGATCGGCCTTGCCGAGTTCATGAACTTTCCCGGGGTGGTCAACAAGGATCCGGTTTGCCTCGCCAAGCTCGATGCCTTCCAGGACGGTCATATCGACGGCCATGCCCCCCTTCTCCGCGGCAAGGAACTGAACGGCTATCTCGCCACGGGGATCCGCACCGATCACGAATGCACGAGCGCGGAGGAAGCGCTCGAAAAAATACGCAAGGGCATGCACATCCTCGTTCGCGAAGGTTCCGTTTCCAAGGACCTGCAGGCCCTCATGCCTATTCTCACCGAGCGGCTGTCGCCCTATCTGGCCCTCTGCACCGACGACCGCAATCCGCTCGATATCGCCGAGCAGGGCCATCTCGACCACATGATCCGCACGGCCATCGCCGCCGGCGTCGAGCCGCTCGCCATCTATCGCGCCGCTTCGATTTCCGCCGCGCGCGCCTTCGGCCTGCGCGATCGCGGCCTCGTGGCACCTGGCTGGCGCGCCGACCTCGTCGTCGTCGACAGCCTGGAAAATTGCAAGGCCGAACTCGTCCTCTCCGCCGGCCGGCGCGTTACGGATGCTCTCTTCGCCGGGCGCAAGCCGGTCGAGCCGGTGGGGCTCGACAGCGTCAAGGCACGCGAGGTCAAGGCTGCGGACTTCGGCCTCCCCTACAATGAAGGCGAGACTTCGGTGCTCGGCGTTCTGCCCGGCAAGATCATCACCGAACACCGCCGATATCGCCTGCCCGCCGAAGGCAACCGGACCGGCGTCGATCTCGACCGCGACATCATCAAGGTCGCCGTGATCGAGCGCCACGGGGTCAATGGCAATCATGCCAATGGCTTCGTCCAGGGCTTCGGCCTGAAAAAGGGCGCGATCGCCTCCACGGTCGGCCACGACAGCCACAATATCTGTGTCGTCGGCGTGAGCGAGGAGGACATGGCTGTCGCCGCCAACCGGCTCGGCGAGATCAAAGGCGGCTTCGTCGTCGTCGAGGACGGCAAGGTCACCGGCGAGATCGCCCTGCCCGTCGCCGGCCTGATGAGCCTAGAACCGCACGAGCGCGTGCGCGATACGCTACACCATCTGCGTCAGGCCGCCTTTGCGCTGGGCGCCACGCTGGAAGAGCCCTTCCTGCAACTCGCCTTCCTGCCGCTGCCGGTGATCCCGCATTTGAAGATTTCCGACCGCGGGCTTGTCGATGTGGACAGGTTCATGCTGATCGGGTGAGGGTCGAGGCGCGGCATTCGCTGACGCAGCCGCACCTCGACTCCACTAGCGCAACCTTCCGCAGAAAACGTCGAGCGCGGCGAGACTGATCGCATTATCAGCGAAAACCGGTGCAAAACCGGGCATGGGATGCGGCTCGGCGACGAGCGTCGTCGGAAGGTGAAACGTCTGCGGCTCCTGGGTCAGGTTGAAGACGAACAGCAGCCGCTCGCCTTCCTTTTCTCTGGTGAAGACCAGAAGGTCCTGGTTGGTGCCCAGGAAGGTCATGTCTGCGTCGACCAGCGCGGACTGCGCCCGACGGAACGCAAGGGTCTGGCGATAATGCTCGAGCACCGATCCTTCGACGCCCTCCTGTGCATCCACCGCCAGCCTTCGGTGCCCGTCGCGCACCGGCAACCAGGGAGCCCCTTCCGAAAAGCCGGCATTCGTCAGCTCTCGTTCCCAGACCATCGGGGTCCGGCACCCGTCGCGTCCGGCGAAGGCCGGCCAGAAGCGGATGCCGTAGGGGTCGCGCAATTCTTCGAAGGCAAGCTCCGCCTCCGGCAGGCCGAGTTCCTCTCCCTGATAAAGGCAGATGGTGCCCCGCAGGCTGGCAAGCAGCGAGATCGCAAGCTTCGCCACGCGCTCCCGGTCGGCCTCGCGCGGCGCGAAGCGGCTGACATGACGCATGACGTCGTGATTGGAGAAGGCCCAGCAGACCCAGCCGTCCGTCACCGTTGACTGGAAATTCTCGACGCAGCGGCGGAAGTGGCGCGCGGTGAATTCCGGCCCGAGCAGGTCGAAGGTATAGCACATGTGCAGCTTGTCGCCGCCGCTCGTATAGGCGGCAACCGTCTGCAGCGAGCGTGACCCGTCGCCGACCTCCCCCACCGTCGCACGGCCGCCATATTCATCGAGCAGCGCTCGAAACCGGCGCAGGAAACCGAGGTTTTCCGGCTGCGTCTTGTCATAGAGGTGATCCTGCATGCCGTAGGGATTGACCTCCGGAGCATCGCGGCTCGTTGCATCCGGATCCGGCACCAGCGGCGGATTGTCCCGCAGAAGCTTGTCGTGGAAATAGAAATTCGCCGTATCGAGCCTGAAACCGTCGACCCCGCGGTCGAGCCAGAAGCGGACCGTCGCGAGCACCGCCTCCTGAACCTCCGGGTTGTGGAAGTTGAGGTCCGGCTGCGACGACAGGAAGTTATGCAGGTAATATTGCCGGCGCACCCCGTCCCATTCCCAGCCCGGACCGCCGAAGATCGAAAGCCAGTTGTTCGGCGCCGTTCCGTCCGGCTTCGGGTCGGCCCACACATACCAATCCGCCATGGCATTGCTCCGGCTCGAGCGGCTTTCGACGAACCAGGGGTGGCGGTCGGATGTATGCGAGATCACCTGGTCGATGATCACCTTGAGCCCCAGCCGATGGGCCTCCGCCAGCATCTCGTCGAAATCGGCGAGCGTCCCGAACATGGGATCGACGTCGCAATAATCCGAAACGTCATAGCCCATGTCGGCCTGGGGCGACGTGAAGAAGGGCGAAAGCCAGATGGCGTCGACCCCGAGCGAGGCGATATGGGGAAGCCGCCGGGTGACACCGCGAAGGTCGCCCATTCCGTCGCCGTCCGTATCCTGGAAGGAGCGCGGATAGACCTGATAGATCACCGCTCCGCGCCACCAGTTTTCGTTCGATCCAGATGCCGCCGGCATGCGCAGCTCTCCATGGTTGGTTCAGCAACCCAGATTTATCTTCACCGCTTCTTCGAGTAAACGCCGCCGTCAACATTCGCTTGCTCGCGCAGTGACATGCGCTTAATTCGGATCAGCGGAAAGGGAGGACTGAATGACGGGCAAACTGCTTTCGATCGGCGAATGCATGGTGGAGCTCATGCAGGCGGAAGGCGACATGCTGCGCAAGGGCTATGCCGGCGACACCTTCAATACCGCCTATTACGCCCGGCTCTTCCTGCCGGCGGACTGGACGGTCGATTATTTCACGGCCGTCGGAACCGACACGGTTTCGGACGAGCTGCTGGCCTTCATCGAGAGCACCGGCGTCGGCGCGGCGCACATCCGCAGGATCGAAGGGCGAACGCCCGGCCTCTATATGATCCACCTCAAGAACGGCGAGCGCAGCTTTTCCTACTGGCGCTCGACTTCCGCTGCGAAACTGCTCGCGGACGATCCCGATCGGCTCCGGACGGCGATCGAGGCGGCGAATGTGGTGTTCTTCTCGGGAATCACCCTGGCGATCCTGTCGCCGGAGGCGGCAGAAACATTGCTTGCGGAGCTTCGGCGGGCAAAGGCGGGCGGGCGGCAGGTCGTCTTCGATCCGAACATCCGGCCACGCCTTTGGGACGACGCCGCACGGATGCGCGCGACGATCGAAGCCGGTGCGCGGGCGGCAACGATGGTGATGCCGAGCTTCGACGACGAGGCCACGCATTTCGGCGATGCATCCGTGGAAGCGTCGATCGAGCGCTATCGGGCACTCGGCGCCGAAAACGTTGTGGTCAAGGATGGTGAAAACGGCGTCACGCTCGATTTTACGGGTGAAGACCGGGTTCACGTTCCCGCCTCGCAGGTTTCCGCCGTCGTCGATACGACCAGCGCCGGCGACAGCTTCAACGGCTCCTTCCTCGCCCGCCTTGCCAGCGGCGACAGTCCCGCCGATGCCGCGGCCTTCGCCGCCCGCGTTGCAGCCGCCGTGATCGGTCACCATGGCGCGCTGATCGGACGGGACAAGCTGCCGCGGGGTTAAAGCGCGATCCGGGTGAAGGTGGCAGCAAGCCCCCTGCCGGGCGGAGGGGTACACTATGCGCTTCGTGCCACCGCTTCCCGCCGGAACCCCTTGCTCGCGACCATGAGATTGCGCGTATATTCCTCCGCAATGCGGCCGGCGACGAGGTCGGCCGAGGTCAGCCGCTCCACAACGCGGCCGTTCTGCATCACCGCCAGCCGTTCGCACATATGAGTGACGACGCCGAGATCGTGGCTCACCATGATGAAGGTCAGGCCGCGGTCGCGCCGCACCTCTTCGAGGAGGTTCAGCACTTCCGCCTGCACGGACGCGTCGAGCGCCGAGGTCGGCTCGTCCAGGAGCAGGATCGAGGGTTCCAAGATGAGGGCGCGTGCGATCGCGACGCGCTGGCGCTGGCCACCGGAGAGCTGGTGCGGATAGCGGAAGCGGAAACCGGATCCGAGGCCCACCTCGTCCAGGGCCTTCAGGATGCGGCGCTCGCCGTCGCCGATGCCGTGGATCGCCAGAGGCTCCATCAGCTGCCGGTCGACCGTCTGGCGCGGATGCAGCGACCCGTAAGGATCCTGGAACACCATCTGCACCGCCCGATAAAAGGCCTTGTCACGACGCGTGCCACGAACCTCGCGGCCTGAAACCCGGATCGTTCCTTCACTTGCCGCGGTGAGGCCGGCGACGGCGCGCAGCAGGGTGGACTTGCCCGAGCCGGATTCGCCGACGAGGCCGAAGGACTCGCCCTTCGCGACATCCACGCGGACGGCATCGAGCGCCTTGAACTCGTCGAAGACGACGCTCAGATTTTCGACGGATACGGCCTCGGTCATAGCGCCCACTCCGGTTTGCGGTCGAGCACCGGCAACGGATGGCGATCCGACCCGATCACCGGCATGCAGTTCAGGAGACCTCGTGTATAGGGATGCTTGGCATTGCCGAGTTCCGAAGCGGCGATCTCCTCGACGATCCTGCCCGCATACATCACCAGAACGCGGTCGCAGAAGGAGGAGACGAGGCGCAGGTCGTGCGAGACGAAGATCAGCCCCATGCCGCGTTCCGCCACCAGCTTGTCGAGGATCGCGAGGACTTCGAGCTGAACCGTCACGTCGAGCGCCGAGGTCGGCTCGTCTGCGATCAGGAGTTCCGGCCCGGCAACCAGCATCATGGCGATCATCGCCCGTTGTCCCATGCCGCCCGAGACCTCGTGCGGATAGAGGTCGAAGACGCGGGAAGCATCGCGGATCTGCACGGCCGCGAGCATGTCGAGCGCCCTCTCCCGCGCTTCCGCGCGGCCGACCTTCTCATGCCGCCGCAAGGTCTCGACGATCTGCCGTCCAATGCTCATCACCGGGTTCAGCGAATATTTCGGATCCTGCAGGATCATGGCGATGCGCTTGCCACGCAGGTCCCGCCGGAGTTTTGGGGAGGCCGAAAGAAGATCGATCCCTTCGAAGGCAAGCCGTTTCGCCGTCACTTCCGCGTGCGGCGGCGTCAGCCCCATGATGGCACGGCCCGTCTGCGACTTGCCGGAGCCGCTTTCGCCGACGATGCCGAGGCGCTCGCGCCCGAGGGTAAAGGAAACCCCGCGAACGGCCTCGACAACCCCGGTGCGCGTCGGGAACCGGACCCGGAGGTCCTCGACTGTCAGAAGCGCGCTCATTGGCCGCTCTCCCGAGGATCGAGCGCATCGCGCAGCCCGTCACCGAGAAGGTTGAAGCCGAGGCTGACGATCAGGATGGCGATGCCGGGCATGGTCGCCACCCACCACTGGTCGAGGATGAAGCGCCGGCCGGAGGCGATCATGGCGCCCCATTCCGGCAGCGGCGGTTGCGCGCCGAGGCCGAGGAAGCCGAGGCCCGCGGCCGTCAGGATGATGCCGGCCATGTCGAGCGTCACGCGGACGATCAGCGACGACATGCACATGGGCATGACATGGCGGAAGACGATGCGCAGGGGCGAGGCGCCCATCAGCCGCACAGCGGCGATGTAATCGGAGTTGCGCACCGTCAGCGTTTCGGCGCGGGCGATGCGCGCATAGGGCGGCCAGGAGGTGATGGCGATCGCGATCACCGCATTTTCGATCCCCGGGCCGAGCGCCGCGACGAAGGCGAGCGCGAGCACGAGCTTCGGAAAGGCGAGGAAGATGTCGGTGATGCGCATGAGGACCGCGTCGACCCACCCGCCGGCATAGCCGGCGACGGCGCCGACGATCAGGCCGACCGGTGCCGCGATGACTGCGACGAGAAGGACGACGAGGAGCGTCAGCCGCGAACCGTGTATCAGCCGGGAGAGAATATCGCGGCCCTGGTCGTCCGTGCCGAGCAGGTAGCCTTCGCTGCCGGGCGGCAGAAGCCGCGCGCCGGCGAGGTTTCCGATGACCGGAGAGTGAGGCGCGAGCGCATCGGCGAAGATCGCAACGAAAACGAGTGCCAGCAGAATGCAAAGGCCGAGCACCGCAAGCCGGTTGGCGGAGAAGCGCCGCCAGGTCATATAGGCACGGCCGAGCCGAGCCTGGGTCCGCGACTGCGGGCGATCTGAAAGCAGCCACTCGCGGCGTGTCATCGGGCGTGTTTCGGTGGCAAGGCTCATCGGGCGCGCGTCCTCGGGTCAAGCGTCCGGTAGAGAAGATCGGACAGGAGATTGATGGCGATGAAGACCGATCCGATGATGATCGTGCCGCCGAGAACGGCATTCATGTCGGCATTCTGCAGTGAATTGGTGATGTAGAGGCCGAGCCCCGGCCAGGCGAATACGGTCTCCGTCAGGACCGACCCTTCGAGCAGGCCGGCATAGGAGAGCGCGATCACCGTCACCAGCGGCACCGCCGCATTGCGCAGCGCGTGCGTCCATATGATCCGCGCCTCCGAAAGGCCCTTGGCTCGCGCCGCAACGATATATTCCTGCTGCAGCTCGTTCAGCATGAAGCTGCGGGTCATGCGGCTGATATAGGCGAGCGAGAAATAGCCGAGCAGCGAAGCCGGCAGGATGATGTGCCGGAAGACGTCGCGGAAGACGTCCCATTGGCCCTGCCAGGCCGAGTCCAGGAGGTAGAAACCGGTGGCCGGCGTGAAGCTGTATTCGTAGACGATATCGATGCGGCCGGGATAGGCGACCCATTGCAGCCGCGCATAGAAGACGAGCAGCGCGAGCAATGCCAGCCAGAAGATCGGCACGGAATAGCCGACGAGGCCGATGACGCGAACAACCTGGTCGGCGATGCTGCCGCGCTTGACGGCGGCGAGAACGCCCAGCGGCACGCCGATGAATGCGCCGATCAGGGTTCCGAGCGTCGCGAGTTCCATGGTGGCCGGAAAGACGCGGCGGATATCCGCCATGACCGGATTGGTGGTCAGCACCGAGGTCCCGAAGTCGCCGGTGAATGCTTGCCGGCAGTAGATGAAGAACTGCTGGTAAAGCGGCAGGTTGAGCCCCATCGCCTCGCGCGTGCGTTCCACGACGTGATTCGGCGCCCTATCGCCGAGAACGGCGAGCACCGGATCGATCGGGATGACGCGGCCGATGAAGAAGGTGACGGCGAGAAGGCCGAGATAGGTGGTTGCCACGACGACGAGAAACTGCAGTACCGCGACAAACGCCTTCCGGGAACGGGCGCGCCGGCGCCCGCTCATGGGTTCAATTCCGCTCATGCTCAAGGGAACGGTCCTTTCGACTATTCCTTGGATACGTTCCAGACGTAGTTGGTGTCGAAGCTCGGTCCGAGCTTGAAGCCCTCGACGTTGCCGCGGAGGCCGGCGACCTCCGTCTGCTGAAAGATCAGGATGAAAGGACTATTCTCGAGAACCGTCTTCTGCAGCTCCTTGTAGATATCGGCGCGCTTGGCGCTGTCGCGTTCGAGGAGCGCGTCCTTGGTCTTCTTGCTGAGTTCCGGAACGTCCCAGGCGTTGCGCCAGGCGAGCGTCTTGTTCGTGCCTTCGTCGGAATTGTCCGGATTGTTGGTGAAGGTATCGGCATTGGAGTGCGGATCGAAATAATCCATGCCCCACTGACCGATATACATATCGTGGTTGCGGGCGCGGTACTTGGTCAGCGTCTGCTTGCCGTCACCGGGAATGATTTCGAGCTTCACGCCCGCCTCGGCCAGCGTCTGCTGGAAAGATTCGGCAATGCCGGTCACCGGCTGGGTGTTGCGCACATCCATCGTGACCGTGAAGCCGTCGGGATAACCCGCCTTCGCCAGCAGTTCCTTCGCCTTGGCAACGTCGAACGTGTAGGGGTTCTCGTTGAGAGCACCAAGCACGCCCTTCGGCAGGAAGCTCTGGTGAATCTCGCCTATGCCCTTGATCAGCGTCGAGCCGATCGCGTCATAGTCGACCAGATACTTGAAGGCCTGCTGCACCTCGGGTTTTGCCAGCGTCTCGTTCTTCTGGTTGAGACTGATGTAGTAGACCGTGCCCTTCGGCGCGCTCGCCATCGCCAGATCGGCATTCTTGCCGACCGCCTCGTAGTCGCCCGGCTCGAGGTTTCGCGCCACGTCGATGTCGCCGGCTTCGAGCGCCAGCCGCTGGCCGGAGCTTTCCTTCATGTGACGGTAGATGACGCGGGCGAGTTTCGCCGGTTCGCCGTAGAAGTTTTCGTTGCGCTCCAGAACCACGACTTCGTTTGCGCGCCATTCGCGCAGCTTGAACGGGCCGGATCCGGCATAACCGGTCTTCAGCCATTCATTGCCGAAGTCGTTGTCGTATTTGTATTCGTCGCTCGGCGTAACGGATTTCACGTGCTCGAGCACGAGCTTCTTGTCCACGACGGAGGCGACGGTCGCCGTGAGACAGTTGAGCACGAAGCTCGGCGCGTAGGGCTGGTCGACGGTGAAGACGAAGGTCTCGGCGTCGGCGGCCTTCGCCTTTTCCGTGACGTTGTCGCCGGTGAGGCCGAACTGCGTAAGAATGAAGGCCGGGCTCTTGTCGAGCTTGACGGCGCGTTCGAACGAATAGGCGACGTCCTCGGCGGTGATCGGATTGCCGGAGGCGAATTTCATGCCGGACTTGAGCTTGAACGTATAGGTCAGGCCGTCATCGGAGACCGTCCAGCTTTCGGCGAGGTCGCCGATGACCTTGGACGTGTCGTTGAGATCGAGCCGAACGAGCAGGCTGTAGGTATTGCTGGTCATCTCGGCGGTCGACAGCTCGAAAGCTTCGCCCGGATCCATGGTGATGATGTCGTCGAACGCGAATCCCTCGACCAGCGTATCCTTCGGCGTTTCCGCGAAGGACGGCTGGGCCGCACCCATTGCCATGGCGAGTGCCGCCGAGGCGGCAAGAACTCGAAAACGTCCGTTGAGCTTGTGCATCATATCGCGCTTCCCTCTTTTAACCCTTCTCGGGCTTTTCTTCATGATGATCAGGCAGAGTTGTGCCACGCCTGACCCAGAACTCTCAGCCAGTTCTCCCGGCATATTTTCGCCAGGTCGGCGTCACCATATCCGGCGTCTTCCAGCGCGGCAACGAGCTTCTGATTTCCCGCCGCGTCGGCGATTTCCTCGGGGATGGTCGCGCCGTCGAAGTCCGATCCGAGCGCCACGCAATCGATACCGATACGTTCGACCAGATAGTCGACGTGGCGGACCATGTCGGAAAGCGGCGTCGCGGCGTTCTCCTGCCCATCGGGGCGCAGCATCGTCGTCGCATAGTTGAGGCCGACGATGCCGCGGCTCTCGCGGATGGCGTCGAGCTGCCGGTCGGTCAGGTTACGGGCGACCGGCGTCAGCGCATGAACATTGGAATGGCTGGCGACGAGCGGCTGGTCGGTCGTCTTGGCCACGTCCCAGAAACCCTTTTCCGTGATGTGCGCGAGGTCGATCAGAATGCCGAGCCGGTTGCAGGCGCGCACGAGTTCGAAGCCGGCTTCGGTAAGGCCGGCCCCCGTATCGGGCGACATGGGGTAGGCGAAGGGAACGCCATGACCGAACACGTTATGGCGGCTCCATACGGGGCCGAGCGAGCGAAGTCCGGCGGCGTGGAAGGTCTCCAGCGCCGCGAGGTCGGGCCCGATCGCCTCGCAGCCCTCCATATGCAGGACGGCAGCAAACACTTCGTCAGCCATTGCCGCGCGTATCTCTTCAACCGAACGGCAAAGCCGCCAGGCGCCCGCGCGGTCGAGCTTGAACGCGATGTCTGCGAGCTCCATGGCGGTCGCGAGCGACGGCAAGTGGTCGAGCGGCGCCGCCATGGGCGTCGCGTAATGGCCATTCTCATCCGGCGTCTTGAGCACCAGATCGCCGGACGGGACGTAAATCGCACAGAGGCCGCCTGCGAGACCGCCTGCCTTGGCGCGCGCCGCATCGATGTGGCCCTTATCGGTGCCTTCCGAAAACTCGGCCACCGGGTCGGCACCGCCGCGTGCATGTTGCCAAAGGCGCAAAAGCACATCGTTATGGCCGTCGAAAACCGCCTGCATTCCCAAATTTCCTTCGTTATATCAGGGGGATCGGATGGGACATCGCCACCGCGCGTCCGGACGGAGACGAAAGGCGATGCTATTGAAACGGATTGCGCATTTCAATGAATATCCGGGAATTTCAGTGGATAGGCTGTAGCGAAAACTTGCAGGAAGCCGGCCGCGATCGTCCCCGCGATCAATGGAAGGTGGATTTCGAGAAGAGGTTGAGAACCAGCACGCCGGCGATGATGAGCCCCAGCCCGAGAATGGCCGGCAGATCGAGCTTCTGACCGAAAACCACGTAGCCGGCGATCGAGATCAGCACGATGCCGAGGCCGCTCCAGAGCGCATAGGCGATGCCGACCGGGATGTAGCGGAGCGCATAGGAGAGGAAGAAGAAGGCGACCGCGTAGCACAGAACCATGAGCACGGTGGGCGTCAGCCGCGTGAAGTGCTGCGCCGCCTGCATGGCGGACGTGCCGAGCACTTCGAAGACGATGGCGATCACCAGAACGGTGTAGAGCGTGGCGGGATTCACGGAACGTCTCCGATCGAAGTATGGGAAAGCGGCACGGGTCTGCCCTCTATTCCAGCGAAAGCGCGTTGAGCTTCTGAAGCAGGATCGCCCTGGTCGACGCTTCGATGTCGTGGCTGCGCATCAGATCCGACAGCCAGACGCCATCGGCGGCGAAGCGGGCGAGCAGGCAATTTGGCGAACTGTCCGTCGCGGCGAATTGCGCGGACCGGCGCGCCACCCATTCGCGCCAACGCTCCTTGAGGTGCGGCTCGGCCAGGAGCGCAATGGTCAGCATCTGCCAACCTTGCGCCTCCGCATCGAGCGCGAAACAGACGCCGAGATAAGCACGCGTAAAGCGTCCCTTCTCGACGTCATCTCCGGCCATCGCCTCGTCGAGGGCGCTGTCGAAACGCACGACGAGGTCATCGAAGAGGGCGTCGAGCAGAGCCAGCTTGTTCGGGAAATGGTGCAACAGCCCGCCTTTGCTGACACCCGCCGCCTGCGATACGGCGTCGAGGGTGACCGCGGCGATGCCCTGCTCCAGCGACAGGCGTCCCGCGACCTCCAGCAATTGCCGGCGGACGCGTTGCGGCTGCTTCTTTCTTGAAGGCGCGTTTGTCATAGCTCATAAACATACCGTCTGGACGGTTTGTCAAGTGGCTTTCCTCGGGGCGATGTTCGTCGCGCGGGAAGGCAGTCGACGATGTCTGCCGCGCCGAAAAGCCGCAAGCGAAGGAATGGCAAGCCATTGCCCGCACGGGTCGCGCGCTGTACCAATCCCGGCGAGGAATGTGACGATGACGGAACCGCAAACGACGACGCTTTACGAGGCGATCGGTGGCGACGCCACCGTGCGCGCCCTGACGCGGCGCTTCTACGAACTGATGGACAGCCTGCCCGAGGCGGCGAACTGCCGCGCCATCCACCCGCCGGATCTGACCGGCAGCGAGGAAAAGTTCTACGAATATCTGACCGGATGGCTCGGTGGACCGCCGATCTATGTGCAGAAACGCGGCCACCCCATGCTGCGCCGCCGGCACTTCATTGCCGGGATCGGGCCTGTCGAGCGCGACGAATGGCTTCTCTGCTTCACGCGCGCACTCGAAGAAACCGTCTCCCACCCGAAGCTGAGGGAGATCATTCTGGAGCCGATCACCCGGCTCGCCCATCATATGCAGAACAAGGAATAGCCAGGATGCCGAACAGCGGACTGCGCTCGACCATGCTTTTCGTCGCCGGCCTCATGGGCCTCTTCGGCGTCGCGAGTGCCGCCGCCGCTTCGCATGGCGACCCGCGTCTTCTCGGCGGCGCATCGGCCATGTGCCTCGCCCACGCACCGGCGCTCGTCGCGCTTCATGCCGGATGGGCGCACTTCCGCACCGCCGCCCTCGCCGCCTTGCTGCTGGCGGCAGGCACGGCACTCTTTGCCGGAGACCTCACCATGCGCCATTTCTCGGGCCACGGCCTCTTCCCAATGTCGGCGCCGCTCGGGGGCCTGACGATGATGGCCGGCTGGCTTGCCGTCGCGATCGGGGCATTCCTGCGCCCGGAAGCGTGAGGAGGACAAGCCCGAAGTACAGGAATTCCAGTAAGAGGGGAGTTTCAGTATGCAGTCGCACATTTTCGGAGGCAGACTGGCCTTCCGGATGAAAGTGAACCGAACCTGTTGAGATTCATTTTGAGTTTATGAGGGCTTCTGCGAGGTTGAAGCTCTGGTCGGTTCGGTCGGCACGCATGGTGATACGCTTGAATTCCTTGAGTACCGACCGTGCGCCACTGCCTGTTTGTCCATTGATCGTAGCCGATCAAAGGACAAAAACATGCAGCAGCTCAAAGTGCTACAGCGACCTTTGCGCGTCTCATAAGACGCGCGACGTCGTAGGTAACTTATCGGAGGACCGCAATCTCTCTCATCCTCATCCCTGTGCTTGTCACAGGGATCCAGCAGCGCCGCGTCTGCGGCGCGGAAAGCGTTTTTTCAGCCCAAGGACTTGGTCTGGCTGGATTCCTGTGACAAGCACAGGAATGAGGAAATCAAACAAGCCGCCGCGGGTTCGCCAAGCATGACGGCGCGGCAGATCAGGCACCCTCGACGACGGTAAAGCCCTCGAACTTCGGGGGACCGAGATACATTGCCTTGTTTTCGCCGGCGCTTCGGTGCGCCGCCCGGAAATTATCGGACTTGGTCCAGGCGATGAAGGCGTCCTTGGTCTCCCAGGCCGATTTCGAAATAAAAGGCGTGTAGCCTTCCTCCGGCACGCTGTCGCCGCGCAGCAGATGGAATTCGATGAAACCCGGCATCTCCGAGAGAGAAGAGTCCCGCGCCTTCCAGACCGCCTCGAAGGCCTCCTCCTGGCCGGCTGCGACACGGAAACGGTTCATGGCGAAAAACATGGCTAGCTCTCCTGTAGCGGGATGAGGAAAGTGTGTGCGGTTTTTCGCCCGCATCCCGCGCCTCAACTATTAGCGCATCCCAATGTTTCATGGAAACACTGGAATGCCCTAACCCTTGGTCCAACGCACTTCCGGACGGAAGCGGTTACACACGTTTCCTGGAAGCGATCTAGGCCTTCTTTTGCGAGACGGGCTGCGCGATCGTTGACGGAAACGGCAGGACAGCTCCCCCGCTCGGCGGCGCAAGGCCGAGAGGATCCCTCGCCGGCGGGCGCGCTTGCCAGGTCGGAAACTCGGTCACGTTTTCGTTTTCCTCGAGCATCCGTGCTCGGCGCGTGAGAAGCTCGTAGAGCTCGGGAACCAGTCCGTCACCGAATTGCGAAGCGAGTTTGTGGAGACCGATCATCGTCATCTGATCGGGACGTTCGTCATGCATTGGAAGCTCCATGCGGCCGGCGAATCTCGTCTGACCGCTCGTAAAAGATTCAGTTCTCGCTGCCGTTTCCGGTCAGATCCTGAAGCGCTCGCTCGAGACTCGACTTCGAGCCGTTGCGCAACGGCACGAAGGCCTTGCCCCACTTCTTGCAGCCGGTCTTCACGCGAAGACACGCATCGTGGCTGATGCAGTCGATCGGGCAGAAGACGCAGTCGACCGAGGGCAGGACGCGATCGATGCGCGATACCGCCTCCCGTAAACCGCCGTCATGGTGGATGAGTTCCGCGCCGTAGGAACTGGCGATCTGGCGCAGATGTGCAACCTGGCAGTCGCGTCCGCCGACATAGAGGAAGCTGCGGCCCTCGAGCGTCGCCTTTCCGGCATTGGATTGCGGCTCGCTCTGCGCATCCTTTGCCCTGCCTTTGCCGCCCTTGCCTGCATTCTGGTGCCGCTTGCCACCCATCCGTCGTCTCCGTCTTGCTCCGCGACGCCGGCCCTGCGACCCATCGCCAATCAGATTTCGCACACACCGATCGGTTGCGTGACGGAGGCAACCTATAAAACTTGATAGCAGGAGTAAAGTATAAACATGAGTGTTTTTATCATATATTCGATGCTCGCCTTCGCGACATTTTCCTCGCTCGCGGAAGCAGATTCCACAGCCTGAATTCACCGGGTGAAGGACACCGGTATGTTGAATTCCCATCTGTCGCGGCCCGCACCGGCGGGAATGGCCGGGAAAGGTGCCGCCCGGCGCACGGTTTCCAACGCCGCCTGATCGAGGACGGGTGAACCGGCGCTTTTCGTTATGCCGACCCTTGCCACCCCACCACCGGAAGTTACGGTAAAGCTGACATGGGCAACACCGCGCAGCCCCTGCCGTCTGGCCTCGGCCGGGTAGCGAATAGCGCGGGTCAGCTTTCTTCTGACCTTGCCGGGATAGTTCGACACCGCGGCATTGCCGATTTCCCGCGATGCACCGCGGCTTTCTCCGGTGGCGGCAGCCGCCGTGGCATTCTCCACGCCGTCGGTCTTGCCCTTTTTCTGCGATTTCGCCTGGGCGCCGCCCTCACCTGCCTTTTTTCGGACGACCTTCTTTTTCTTCGCCGGCTCCTTCTTCGGCTCGACCTTCTCGACCTCGGGCTTCAAGACTTCCTCAGGGTCCGGTCTCTCCTGCGGAATGACGGTCTCGGCCGGAGCGATGCTTGCGATCACGTCTGCTTCTTCGACCTGGCTCGCCGGCATTTCTTCCGCGGGAAGTATGACGTCCGCCTCCGTCGGCGTCATCTCGGACGGCTCCTGGGCAACGGGTTCGGTCGGCACCGGCTCTACGGCTTCGACCACCTCTTCCGTCGGTTCGATCTCGGTCGGCTTCAGTTCCTCGGGCGTCTCTTCCGTCGGCTCCACCACTTCGGATGGGTCTCCCGCCTGAACGGCATCTTCGAAGGCGTTGCCCATCAGCGACACTTCCACGGTGGAGCCGCCGGCGATGAGCGCCAGCTCCTTTTCCTCATCAGGAGCAAGCAACATCGCCCCGCCGGCGTGCGCCAGCAGGGAAAGGCCGATCGCCGCCGCCCATTTCACCATGTGTTTCATTCTGTCTTGCCTTCCGCCGGCAATTTCGCGAACGCGAACCTCAGCCCTTGAGCTCCACGGCCGATTTCGAGCCGGTCTTCAGGCCCGTCATACATGCACCCTTGTCGATGCCTTCGCCGACGCAGGTCGGCGCATCGTTGATCAGCAGGCTTTTCACCGCCTCGCACTTCGTACCCGGCAGATCGAATTGCCTGACTTTCGTCTTGCCCGCGGGAAGATCCCTGAAATCGAGCACGGCCATGCGCTCGACCAGACCTTTCTGATCGAAGAGCACGAATTCGAACGAGACCTTCGAAAGAGCGAGCGCGCTACTGGCGACGAAGGTCAACTTGCATCCCTTTTCCGACGACGCGATCTCGTTGAGCTCGATCGAAAGGCCGGCTGGCGCGGCAGCATCCTGCGCTCCGGCTGCCCCTGCCGTGAAGAGAGCTGCAAAGGCCGCAAAGGCAAAACGGGAAAAATAAGTCATCCTGGCACCACTCGCTGTCCGCGGCGGTCCTTTCGGTTCCCGCACGCGTTCCTTTTAACTTGACCGCAACATTCCGGTATTGCGTCCTTAATGAAATATGAGTAGTGAAGTCAAGATACTAACTGGAATGGGCGGGATCAATGGATGACGCACTCGTCTCGTCTCCTACTCGCGAACCGGCAAAACCGTGACACCGAACGACAACGATAATCCACGATCCCCGCAGACCGGGACGCCGCTTAACCGGCCGCAACCGATCGTGGAGAGCCACGACCTATTCCGCGGCCACAACGAGATTCTCATTTCCCACGACGGGGCGATCTACCGGATGAAGATCACCCGCCAGGGCAAGCTGATTTTGAACAAGTAGCGAGATGACGATGACTGAGAGCGCTCACCCCACCCCATCCGATATCCGGGCCTATCGCACCGAGAATCCGAAGCTGCGCGAACGCGACATCGCCGCGAAGCTCGGCATTTCCGAGGCAGCGCTCGTCGCTGCCGAATGCGGCCTCACCGCCGTCCGGATCGACTGCAGCGCCAGCCGCTTCCTCGAGCGCGTCGAGGAGCTAGGCGAAGTCCTTGCGCTTACCCGCAACGAAAGCGCCGTCCACGAAAAGGTCGGCGTCTACGAGAACATCAAGCAAGGGCACGGCGCGGCTCTGGTGCTTGGTCCCGAAATCGACCTGCGTATCTTTCCCGGCGCCTGGGCACATGGTTTCGCCGTGACCAAGACGGATGCGACAGGGGAGGTTCGCCGCAGCCTGCAGTTCTTCGACAAGTGGGGCAATGCCGTCCACAAGGTTCACCTGCGTCCTCTCTCGAACCTGGCCGCCTATGAGACGATCGTCGAAGACCTTCGCCTGGACGATCAGTCGCAGGACTTCATCGCCGATCCCGGCGCGCCCACGGACGACGATTCGGCCGATGCTGCAGTCGATACGGCGGAGCTGCGCGACCGCTGGTCGAAGCTCACGGACACGCATCAGTTCCCCGGCATGTTGCGCAAGCTCAATATCGGACGGCGCCGGGCGCTGCACGCGATCGGCGACGACTTTGCCTGGCGGCTCGACACGGCCTGCATCGAGATGATGATGCGCAATGCTGCAGAGACGGCCCTGCCGATCATGTGCTTCGTCGGCAACCGCGGCGTCATCCAGATTCATTCCGGTCCGGTCGTCAAGATCGGTACCATGGGGCCGTGGCTGAACGTGATGGACGAAACCTTCCATCTGCATCTGCGCACCGATCACATCGCCGAACTCTGGGCCGTGCGTAAGCCGACCGCCGACGGACACGTGACCTCCCTCGAAGCGCTCGACGCCAAGGGCGAGATGATCATCCAGTTTTTCGGAAAGCGGAAGGAAGGTTCCTCGGAGAGGGCCGAATGGCGCAGCCTGGTCGAGGCGCTGCCCCGCCTGGAAGCCGTCGTCGCGGCCTGATGGCGCCGCCCAACCGGGCGGCGATTTGGGACGACACGCACAGATCAAAGGAAGTGATGATGAACGGCTTCGGTATCCGCCGTCTTCGGCGTTGGGAAATGGCCCTCGCGGCCTTCGCGCTGTCGGCGCCTTTCGTTCTGCCCCTGCTTGCGCCGGGAACTCCTCCGTTCCTGCGCCCGGCGATGGCCGAGGTGCTCGAGCAGCCGGACACCTCCCGCGTCGTCTCGGTGGGCGGCGCGATCACCGAAATCATCTATGCGCTCGGCGAGGAGAACCGCCTCGTCGGCCGCGATTCCACCAGCATTTACCCGGAGGGGGCGACCAAGCTGCCGGATGTCGGCTACATGCGGCGATTGGCGCCCGAAGGCGTTCTTGCCGTCAACCCGACGGCGATCGTGGCCGTCGAGGGCAGCGGCCCGCCGGAAACGCTCGCCGTGCTCCAAGAGGCGAACATTCCCTTCACCAGCATCCCCGAGACCTATGACAAGGACGGCATCGTCAACAAGATCCGCGCGGTCGGAGCTTTCCTCGGCGTGAAGGAAAAGGCCGAAACGCTCGCGCAATCCGTGGAGAGAGATCTCGCCGCCGCCGTGGCCGACAGTGCCGCTCGCCCGCAAGCCGAGCGCAAGCGTGTCCTCTTCGTTCTGAGCACCCAGGGCGGCAGAATCCTCGCCTCCGGTACCGGCACCGCCGCCGCCGGCATCATCGAGCTTGCCGGCGCGGTCAACGCCGTCGGCACCTCGCCCGGTTACAAGGCATTGACGGAGGAGGCGATCATCGAGGCCAAGCCCGATGTGGTCCTGATGATGAACCGCGGCGATAACCATGCTGCAGGCCCCGACGAACTCTTCGCGCTTCCGGCCCTCAGCCTCACCCCGGCGGCAAAGACCAAGGCGCTGATCCGCATGGACGGGCTGCATCTGCTCGGCTTCGGTCCTCGCACGGCAAGCGCTATCCGCGAACTTAACGCCGCAATTTACGGAAAGAAGACCAATGCCTCGCAGTGAGGCCATGGAAGGCACGATGCGCAGGCCGGCACTTGCCGCCCGGATCGTCCGCGACTGGCGCAACGGAGACCGGGCGGGCCTGGCGCGTGGCCTGATCCTCGTTCTAGCGATACTGGTGGCCGTGACGTTCATGACCTCCATCACCACCGGCGCGGCCGACGCTTCGCTCGGCAATATCCTTCGGTGGTTTTTCGGCGAGGCCGATCAGGCCATGAGCGCCCGCGACCGAATCATCATCCTCGATATCCGTCTGCCGCGTGCCGTGCTCGGCATGCTCGTCGGCGCGTCGCTTGCCGTTTCCGGCGTCGTGATGCAGGGCCTCTTCCGCAATCCGTTGGCCGATCCCGGCCTTGTCGGAGTTTCCTCCGGCGCAAGCCTCGGCGCGGTGCTGCTGATCGTGCTCGGTGACGTTGCCTTTGGCCCGCTGTTCGCGGTCTTCGGCTTCTATGCCCTCCCCTTCGGCGCCTTTCTCGGCGGCCTCGCCACCACGCTGCTGCTCTACCGGATCGCTACCCGCGGCGGCCAGACCTCGGTCGCGACGATGCTGCTGGCGGGCATTGCGCTGGGCGCGCTTGCCGGTGCAGTGACGGGCGTACTCGTCTTCATCGCGGACGACAAACAACTTCGCGATCTCACTTTCTGGGGCCTCGGATCGCTCGCCGGCGCCAACTGGACCAAGATCGCCGCCGCCGGACCGATCATCCTCCTGTCACTTGCAGTCGTCCCCTTCCTGGCGCGCGGGCTCAACGCCATCACGCTCGGCGAAGCCGCCGCCTATCACATGGGCGTCCCGGTTCAGCGGTTGAAAAACATCGCTATCTTCAGCGTCGCCGGCGCCACCGGCGCGTCGGTGGCCGTCAGCGGCGGCATCGGATTCGTCGGCATCGTCGTTCCGCATCTCCTGCGGCTGATCATAGGCCCGGATCACCGCTACCTGCTGCCCGCCTCCGCCCTCCTTGGCGGCACGCTGCTGATCTTCGCCGACATGCTGGCCCGCACCATCGTGTCGCCGGCCGAACTGCCGATCGGCATCATCACCGCCTTCGTTGGTGCGCCCTTCTTTCTCTGGGTCCTGCTCAGGGGCCGGTCGAACTTGGGACTTTGATTGCGAACATGATCAGAGCATCCGACATTTCCGTCCGCCTTGCCGGAAGACAGGTGCTGCACGGCATCTCCCTCGACGCCGCTCCCGGTGCGATGACTGCAATCGTCGGCCCGAACGGATCGGGCAAGACCACGACCTTGAAGGCGATCTCGGGCGAGCTCACGCCTTCGGCCGGTAAGGTCACCATCAACGGTCGCGACATCGCAAGCCTGAAACCATGGGAGCTCGCACTGAAGCGCGGCGTGTTGCCGCAATCGACGGTCATCTCCTTTCCCTTCACCGTCAGGGAAATCGTTCGCCTCGGCCTCGAGGCAAACGGAACCGGCAAATCGGCCGCCGGCGACCGGACAGCCGATGAAGCTCTGGAGGCCGTCGATCTCGCCGGCTTCTCCGGCCGCTTCTACCAGGAACTTTCGGGCGGCGAACAGCAGCGGGTCCAGCTCGCACGCGTCCTCTGCCAGATCTCGGCGCCGGTCGCAGACGGCGAACCGCGCTATCTCCTGCTCGATGAGCCGGTATCGAGCCTCGACATCCGCCACCAGCTCACGATCATGCGGCTTGCGCGCCAATTCTGTGCCGACGGCGGCGGTGTCGTCGCAGTCATGCACGATCTCAACCTTACATCGATGTTTGCCGATCAGATCGTGATGATGAAAGCCGGCCGCATCCGGGCGCGCGGAGCGCCGAAAGACGTGCTGACCGACGAGACCATGGAAGCGGTCTTCGGCTGCCGCATGCGGGTCAGCGTCGCTCCGGCACAGGATATCCCGTTCGTATTGCCGCAGTCCGCCACGATGTGAAGCCGGGCTCACACCGGCAACGTCAGGATTACCGAAACAAATTCCTCCCTCATGCGTTGATCTACAATGCCGGCGTGTAGACCGCGCGCCCGCTTGGAGTGCCGCGTGTCCTATCGGGCGCACAAAGAGCCGGGAAGCGTGCCTTCGCCGGCCGATTCGCATGAACCGACCACATGCCGGCCGTTTTCGCGCCGGCACAGCAGCGAGGGAAAAGACAATGGCGACAGGCATGTTCTCGGGCTCGGGCAGCCGCAAGCGCAACGGTAGCGCGATCGACCCGTCGATGGAGGATCAGCTCAACGAAATACGCGAAGACATCGCGCAGCTCATGACGCTGATTGCCGACCGCGGGGCTGCGGCTTCGCGTGATGCAAAGGCCAAGGCGCGCGGCGCCCGTGACCAGGCCGAAACCGATCTGCACGCCTTGTTGGAGAGCGGCGAGCAGATGCTTTCCGACTTGCGCGGCCGCTATGCGGATACGGAAAGGGAGGTTCGTCGAACGATACGCGAGCATCCTCTTGCGACGCTCGGCACCGCAGCCGTGATCGGCCTCATCGCAGCCGCTTTGCTGCGCCGATGAGGACCTGTCAGGCATCGCGTTGACCGAGTATGAAGGGGAGCTACCTTATGGGGACACTCGGAACTGTCCTGTCGGCCCTGCTTGCGTTCGACGCCGCCGCTGCGGCGTCGCGCTATAAGCGCAATGTGGTCCTCTGGGCCATCATCGCCGTGCTTCTCGGCAGCGCCTACGTCTTCGCCCTGATAGCAATCGCCCTGCTTCTCTCGGCGCGCTATTCGCCGGTCGCCGCAGCGCTGACGGTCACCGCCGCCCTGATCGTGACCGCGCTGGTGGTCATCGGCGTCATGGCCGGGCTGAACGCCCGCGACCGCCGGCTTGCCGACGAACGCCGTCGCCGCTCGGCGATGCGGACGAATCTTGCGCTCGTTGCGGTCACAAGCATCCTGCGCAAACAGCCGCTTCTGGGGGCCGCGACCGGGATTGCCGTTGCGGCGCTGCTCGGACTGAGCCGGGGCCGCAAACGCAGCGACGATCGATAGTTGATATCGCACGGAAAAGGCGCCGGCGGGGCCTTTTCCGTGCGCCGAGGCGCGGTCCCTCAGACTGCACTCAAAGCGGCAGTCGGATCAATGCCGTGACCCCCGCAGGCAGATATTCCACCTTCACCGAGCTCCCGATGATCTTGTCCAGGCTGCGCTCGATCAGGATCGAGCCGAAACCGCGGCGACGCGGCTCGCGAATAGGCGGTCCGCCCACTTCGGTCCAGGTCAGATGCAGGACGGTCTCGCCGTCCTCGACCACGCGGCGCGCCGTCAGCACGATTTTCCCCGTCGGAACAGAGAGCGCGCCGTATTTTACCGCATTGGTCGCCAATTCGTGCAGCACCAGTCCAAGCCCAACGGCCTGGTCGGGACCCAGCAGGATCTCGTCCTTGTGCAGCTCGACCTGTTGGGAATAATCGCTGACATAGGGCAGCAACTGTTTCGAAATCAGTTCGGACAGGTGGATCGTGCCCCATTCGTAGTCGGAAAGGAGCCCGTGCGCCTCGGAAATCGCCTGAAGGCGGCCGGCAAAGGCGGTCATGAACTCGGCCGGGTCACTCGTTTGCCGGAGCGTCTGGCGGGCGAGCGACTGGAGCATTGCAAGCGTGTTCTTGACCCGATGGTTCAGCTCTTTCAGCAACAGCCGCGTGCGGTTCACCGACGCCTGCTGGTCCGAGACGTCGATCGTCATGCCGAGAAAGCTCAGGGGCGCGCCCTTGCTGTCGCGGTCGTGCACGCGGCCGCGGCCCAGAAGCCATCGCCCGTTCGTGCCGATGCGAAACATGCCGTCATATTCCTCGTTGGCAGCCATCGCCTGACGGAGCTTCGAGAAGGTCGGGATGCGATCCTCGGGATGAATGGCGGAAAAGATCGCCTTGGCGCCGACGGTGCGCTCCGGCGGAAGACCGAACATGCGCATCATCGCGCCATTGCCGGAGACCGTGCCGGCGCGAATGTCCCAGAGCCAGCTGCCGACATTGGCGGCGTCGAGCGCCATGGCGAGCCGCTGCTCCTCGCGGGAAAGCGCGGCCTCCTTGAGCGCACGCCGGCGCGTCTCGTCCTTGAGCTTGAACAGCGAGGCGGCGACACCTGCGATGCGCTGCAGCTCGCTTTGCCGTTTGGCCGAGACCTCGGACCGGGGCTCGACATCGAGAACCGCGACGGTTCCGATCGCCTGACCGTCCAGAATAATCGGCGCGCCCGCATAAAAGCGCAGGAATGGCGGGCTGGCGACCGCCCGGCGGTGGCGGAACGCCGGATGACGGGAGGCATCAAGCACGAGGAAGGGGCCGCCGTCGCCTGCCGCAATCGTATGGACGCAGAAGGACTCGCGAACGTGCGACCGCGTTTCAGCCGTGCCTATGCACGCCTTGAACCATTGCCACTCGCGGTCGACCAGGCTGACGAGAGCGATAGGCGCGTCGAAAAGGCTCGCGGCAAGCCGCGCCAGCCCGTCGAAATCCTCGTCGGGAATCGACATGTCCGGCACGGCGGCCTGAAGGACGCCGAGCCGCTCCGGCGCGTCGAGCACCTGCGCTACCGCTGGAAGCATCGCCTCTGTCTTTTCACGCATTCGGCCTGAACTCCAAACTCGCGCAGGCACCTGAATTTCAGCTCCGCTGAATGTTGCCTTCGACCGGAGCCGGTCTAGGGAGGAAAACATACAGCAAATTGGAGCAATATGGCGACCACGCTCCCTCGGTCGAACGCAGCCCTCCGAATGCCCTCTTTCGAGCGCCGCACGAACTTCAATCCGGCACCGGTGTATGCATATGTCCTTGAACCGCTATCGATTCAAGGACAAAACATGCAGCAGATCGAGGTGCTACAGCGACTTCGCGCGGCCGACAGGACGCTGCGGGATCGCATCAGGAAACGAAGGCACGCGAGGTGATGGGTGCGGAGGTCTCGTCGGGCCCGTAGTCGTTTTCTCCCCTAACCTGGAGAATTTCCTGCAGCCGTTGACGCGCTCTGTTGACACGGCTCTTGATCGTTCCGAGCGCACAGCCGCAAATCGTGGCGGCCTCCTCGTAGGAAAAGCCGGAGGCCCCCACAAGGATGATCGCTTCGCGTTGATCGGGCGGCAACTGTTCGAGCGCCCGGCGGAAATCCTGCAGATCGAGCGAGCCGTATTGTTCCGGGTGATGGGCGAGCGTCTCCGTCAAATGGCCGTCGCTGTCCTGCACCTCGCGCCCACGCTTGCGCATCTGACTGTAAAGCTCGTTGCGCAGGATCGTGAAAAGCCAGGCCTTCATATTGGTACCGATCTCGAAATGATCCTGCTTGGCCCAGGCCTTCATGATCGTGTCCTGCACGAGATCGTCGGCCCGGTCATGTCGCCCGATCAGTGACATCGCGAAGGCGCGCAGGCTCGGCAGCGCGGCAAGCATCTCACGCTTGAACTCTTGATTTTCGGATGACATCCGGCGCTTACTCCTTGCCCTGCAGAGCCGATTGCTGTTCCGCAGCTTCCAGCTTTTCCAGTAGATCGAGAAAGCGTGCCGGTATCGCTTCCTCCTGCACCGACTGATAGAGGGCCTTCAGCTTCACCGCAATCTGCGCATTCGGATCGTCGGAGGACGGACTTTTACCGCTCATCCGCCCTGCCCCTGTCGTATATCTCATTGTTGCAATTTCGCCCTTGAAAGTTCGCCTGCTCCATAACGCAGCGGAAAAATGAAATGTTCCGAAGCGGAACCATTTTTTCGGCGAAACGTTTTCGCAACGATATTACGCCCATGGATTGAGGGAGTCCCTGAATGACATTGTCCACCCGTATTGCTCCATTTCTTCCTTATCTGCGCCGCTATTCGCGTGCCCTGACCGGGTCGCAGACCTCTGGAGATGCCTATGTCGCGGCCGTGCTTGAGGCACTTATCGCGGATACGTCGATCTTTCCGGAAGCAAGCAGCGACAGGGTAGCGTTGTTCCGTCTTTTCACGTCCATGTTCGGATCGTCTTCCGTCCTCGTGCCGGAGCCGGTGTCGCCCTTTGCCTGGGAACAGCGCGCATCCGTCAACCTTGCGGCCGTCTCGCCGCTCGCACGCCAGGCGTTCCTGCTCGTATCGGTCGAAGCCTTCACCCCACAGGAAGCCGCCGAAGTACTCGATGTAGACGCCGCCAAGCTGGCCGCACTTCTCGACCGCGCATCCCAGGAAATTTCCCGTCAGGTTGCAACCGAGATCATGATTATCGAGGACGAGCCGCTGATCGCGATCGACATCGAGCAGATGGTCGAAAGCCTCGGCCACAGCGTGACCGGGATTGCACGCACCAAGGATGAAGCGATCGCCCTCTATGAGACGACGAAGCCGAACATGGTGCTCGCAGACATCCAGCTCGCCGACGGCAGCTCGGGAATCGATGCCGTCAACGAAATCCTGAAAACGGCTGCCGTTCCGGTGATTTTCATCACGGCGTTCCCGGAGCGTCTCCTGACCGGTGAACGTCCCGAACCCACGTTCCTCGTCACCAAGCCTTTCAATCCGGAAATGGTGAAGGCCCTGATCAGCCAGGCGCTGTTCTTCAACGAGACGACGAAGGCTGCGGCCTGAGTCGAGATTTGCCCTCACCACAGGGGCCCCGGCGGCATTGCTTTTACAGTATCGGTGCCCCCCATCCCAATGCTCGTCACAAGATGAGGGCGCCGCGTCGGCGGCGCAGACGTTTCTTTCAGCCCGAAAACTTGGGCTGACTGGATTCCTGTGACAAGCACAGGAACGCCGCGCCTAAGATGATCACCATAGCAAACGCCCATAAGGAACTCGGTCGGATCGCCCCGATGCTCCCGAAGCAAAACAGCCAGTGCCGAGGGAAGGGCACTGGCTGAGCTTTGGCAACTCACTGAGGGGGGATGTGAGTTGGCAACCGGCGGTATGCCTCCGACGTCACATTGGGGGCGATGTGCGTCACCGTCCGGTTATCGCCATAATGCACGAGGCGAAAAAAGGTTCCGCGGATAATCGGCAAGATCTGCAGATGAAAATCTGCACCCCTCGCATGTCGATTCACTCCATCGACTCCAGCTCCTCGCGATGCCGATAGAGCGCGAGGAAGCGCCGATAATCCCGGTCGTAGATGCGGCGCAGCGCCGGGTCGGGGAGCCGTTCCGTTCCAGCCGACGACATCGCCGGTCCGGCGCTGGCGAGGTCCGGATAGAGCTCGCCCGCGACGGCCGCCGTCATTGCCGTGCCGAGGAGAACGGCGTCGGGCGCCTGCGGTGCGACGACCCGGCAGCCGGTGACGTCGCAATAAAGCTCCATTAGCAGGGGGTTGCGCACATGCCCGCCGGTCACGTGCAGCGTGTCGAGTTCGTAGCCCGCTTCCTTCATCATCTCCAGGATGTGGCGAATCCCGAGCGCTATCGCGACGCAGGTCCGCCAATAGAGCCGGCACAGCGCATCGAAGGAGGAGTCGAGCGGCAGTCCGCTGATGACGCCGAGCGCATGCGGATCGGCAAGCGGCGACCGGTTGCCGTGGAAATCCGGAAGCACGTGAAGGCGCTGGGCAAAGTCCGCGCCATGAAGCGCGCGCATTTCCTGCACCCGCTCGATGATCCTCGCATGGGTTTCGGTCGTCGGCGGCAGTCCGCCTCCGTGCAGCCGCACGATATGATCGAGCAGCGCTCCGGTCGCCGACTGACCGCCCTCGATGAGCCAGAGCCCGGGCAAGACCGCTTCGAAATAAGGCCCCCACATGCCGAAACCCGGCTTCATGTCCTTGGAAAAGGCAACAATGCAGCTCGAGGTTCCGCCGATCAGTGCCAGCTGGCGCTCCAGCTTCGCCGGCGCGTCCGCGAAGCCGCCGAGCACGCCGAGCGCCCCGGCATAGGCATCGATCAGCCCCGGCGCGACCTGGCATGCGGTGTCGAGCCCGAGCTCCTCCGCCGCGCTCGCGCTCAGACGCCCGACGGCTCGCTCCACCGGCAGCGTCTCCTCGGGCAAGCCACCACGTTCGAGGAGGTCCTCAAGACCGATCTGGTCCAGATAGTCCTGCTGCCACCCGCGTTTCTCGTGGGCGAGATAGTTCCATTTTGCCGTCAGCGTACAGCGCGAGCGGGCCGGACTTCCGGTCGCCCGCCAGGACATGTAGTCCGCGAGGTCGAAGAAATACCCCGCCCGTTCCCATTGCTGCGGGAGGTTGCGCTTCAGCCACATCAGCTTCGGCATTTCCATCTCGGGCGACATCACCCGCCCCGAATGATCGAGAACGGGATGTTTCGTCGCCGTACAGAAATCCGCTTCCGCCAACGCCCGGTGGTCCAGCCAGACGATGGTGTCCCAGCGTGCCTCCCCCTGACGATTGACCGAGAGCGGGAGGCCGTCGCGATCGCGCACGACGAGCGAACAGGTGGCGTCGAAGCCGATCGCCGCAATGCTTTCCGCCGGCACAGCCGCCTTCTCGCGCGCCGATCCGACCGCCCCGCAGACCGCAGCCCAGATGTCCTCGGAATCGTGTTCGGCGTGGTTTTCCTCCGGACGGTTCATCGCAATCGTCCGATCGGCCCGCGCCAGGAGCCTACCTTGCCGGTCGAAGACGCCGGCACGGGCGCTGCCGGTTCCAATATCGACCGCCACGACATATTCGCGCATCAATGGATGCCCCCGTCCCGAAAAAATGATGGATGTTCGCCGAGCCGGACGACGCGGCAGCAAAACCGCCCCGTCCTGCTCTCCCTATTGACGGACAAACTGTATCAATTCGCCCATGTCGTCAAACAGCACGTCGGGTTCGAGGCTGGCGAGCGTCCGCCGGTGGCGGTCGTTTCGTGCGTGGCTGCCCCCCGCGAAGGCGAAGACGCGCATGCCGGCGGACTTTGCCGCCTCGATGCCGGCCGGGCTGTCCTCGATGACGATGCAATCGGACGGGTGATAGCCCATCTTAGCGCTTGCATGCAGGAAAAGGTCAGGCGCCGGCTTGCCGCGCGCCACCATGCTGGCGCTGAAGATGTTCGGCTCGAAGAGATCGATGAGCCCCGTCACGGCCAGCGAGAGGCGGATGCGCTCCGGCTGGCTCGACGAAGCCACGCAATGGGCGGTGCCCAGCCCTTCCACCGCCTCGCGTATGCCGGCGATTGGCCTCAGTTCCTCGCGAAATCGTGCATAGAGCCGTGTCCGCATGCCTTCGAGAAAAACCTCGTCGGTCGCAAGTCCGTGTTCTTCGTGCAGGATCGTCGACATCGTCTTCAAGCTGCGGCCGAGGAAGCGCTCGCTCGCCTCCTCGGTCGTCATCGAAACGCCGGCAGCCGCGAGCGCGTCGACGAGGACCCCGAGCGAAATCGGTTCGCTGTCCACCAATACGCCGTCACAATCGAAAATCACCAGCCTGGAGGCGTGCCCCACCATCGTCATTCCCCGAGGTTTCCGTCCAGATAAAGCTGGAGCGTGGCACGCGTACCCTTTTCCCAAAGCACTTTCAACGCGTGAGCGAAACGGCGGCGGAAGAGATCGGATTGCGCGACATCGCCGAAGATGTCGGCAAGCGCAAGGAACGCCATTGGATCGTCCTTCGCTGCAACTGCGGCGGCCTGCAGCCGGTCGGCGTTGGCGTCGTTGAAAACGATCTCCTTGCCGCTGTCCGACTTGCCGGCGAAATAGCGGCACCACAGCGCCGAAACGAGCGACAACCCGACGACGTCTTCGCCGCGGCGCAGGCGGTCGGCCGTCGACGGCAGGATGAATTTCGGCTGTCGGTTGGAGCCGTCCTGCGCCAGCCGCGCGACCGTGTCGCCGATCTTCGGATTGGAGAAACGCGTCTCGATGAGCTTGTAATAATCCTTCAGATCCGTGTCCGGAACCGGCGGTATCACCGGGATGATCTCGTCGTGCTCCAGCTTTGACAGGAAGGCGCGGATCAACGGCTCCTCCATCGCCTCATGAACGAAATGGATGTCGAGCAGTGCCGCCGGATAGGCGATCGCCGCATGGCCGCCGTTGAGGATACGGATCTTCATATGCTCGTATGGCGCGACGTCCGGCACGAACTGCACGCCCACCTCTTCGAGCGCCGGGCGGCCTTGCGGGAAACGGTCCTCCAGCACCCATTGCTTGAATTCCTCGCAAAAGACCGGCCAGGCATCGTCGATTCCGTATTGCGAGGCGACGATGCCGATCTCGCGGGCACCGGTTGCCGGCGTGATGCGGTCGACCATGCCGTTCGGAAAGGCGACATTGGCATCGATCCAGTCCGCAAAGCCCGGATCGGAAAGGCGCGCCAGACCGGAGACGGCAGCGTGGGTGACCTCTCCGTTTCCAGGAATATTGTCGCAGGACATGATCGTGAACGGCGGAATGCCCTTGGCGCGGCGTTCGGCGAGCCCCGCCAGGATGAGGCCGAAGACGGTTTTTGGAGCCGTCGGATCGCGCGCATCCTCGACGATCGCCGGATGCGCCGGGTCGAAGACGCCGGATGCCGGATCGATGAAATAGCCGCCTTCGGTGATCGTCAGGGAAACGATGCGGATGAGCGGGCTTGCGAGCTGCGCCACGATCGCGGGCGTGTCGCCAGGCTCGAGATAGGCGATCATGGCGCCCGTGACATGCGCGCCCGTGCGGTTGTTGTCCTGCTCGACCACCGTCGTCAGGAAATCCTGCGCTTCGAGCTTGTCGCGCATGACCTTGTCCGATGGCAGGACACCCGCGCCGATAATCGCCCAATCGCGATCGCGCCCCAGGTTGAAAAGGTCATCGAGATAGACCGCCTGATGCGCACGGTGGAAATTGCCGACGCCGAAATGCACGATGCCGGCCCGAAGGTCATGCCGGCCGTAGTTCGGGACGCCGGCCCTGGCTTTGACCGCGTCGAGCGTGGCAAGGGAGAGTTTGGTCGCCATCCTTTCAATCCTTTCGCGAACGAGCCTCAGCTCATCCAGTTGCCGCCATCGACGTTATAGGTCTGCGAGACGATGTAGTCGCTTTCCGCCGAGGCGAGGAAGATCGCCATGCCGGTCAGGTCCTCTGCGGTGCCCATGCGTCCGAAGGGAACGGCCTCCCCGACCAACCGTTTTTTCTCGCCGCGCGGACGGTTCTCGTATTTGGCGAAAAGCGCGTCGACGCCCTCCCAGTGCTCACCGTCGACGACGCCGGGAGCGATGGCGTTGACGTTGATGCGGTGTTTGATGAGGTCGAGACCGGCCGACTGGGTAAGGCTGATGACCGCAGCCTTGGTGGCGCAATAGATCGCCACCAGAGCTTCCCCACGCCTGCCCGCCTGGCTCGCCATGTTGATGATCTTGCCGCCCCTGCCCTGCGCGATCATCTGCCTGGCGGCCGCCTGCAAGGTGAAGAGCGTGCCGGCGACGTTGATCGCAAACAGTTTCTCATAGCTCTCGCGGGTGATCTCGACGATCGGCGCGAGGTCGAAGAGCGCGGCATTGTTGACGAGGATGTCGAGCCCGCCGGCATGTTCGACGGTCGCGGCGATCGCAGCGTCGATCGAGTCCTGCCGGGTCACGTCCATTTCGACCGCATAGGCCGCGGACCCGATCTCCGCCGCCGCCCGTCTCGCCCCCTCGATATCGATGTCGGCGATGGCGACCGTGGCGCCCTCGCGCACGTAGGCTTCGGCGAAAGCGCGGCCGATACCCCGCGCCGATCCGGTGATCAACGCGCTCTTTCCTTCAAGACGTTTCATCGAATTGCCATTCCCTTTTCATCGAACCTGTGAAGGCGCTCGGGATCCGGCGTCAAATAGACCTGATCGCCATGGGTCACCGCGAAGTCGCCGCCGACGCGCGCCGTCAAAGTGCCGATGCCGTCTGCATGCACGTGCAGGAAGGTGTCCGAGCCTAGATGCTCGGCCACTCCCACCGTGCCCCGCCACGTGCCCTGTTCCTTCGAAAGGGCAATATGCTCCGGGCGGATGCCGATCGTGTGGGCCTGATGGGCCGCGGCAGGCGCACCGGTGACGAAGTTCATCTTCGGCGACCCGATGAAACCGGCGACGAATAGATTGTCCGGCCTGCGGTAGAGGTCGAGGGGCGAGCCCACCTGCTCGATGCGGCCGCGGTTGAGCACGACGATCTTGTCGGCCATGGTCATGGCCTCCACCTGGTCGTGCGTCACGTAGACCATCGTCGTCTTCAGTTGCTGGTGAAGCTGGCTGATCTCCAGTCGCATGTTGACCCGCAGCGCGGCGTCGAGATTCGACAGCGGCTCGTCGAAAAGAAAGGCTTCCGGCTGGCGGACGATCGCCCGGCCGATCGCGACGCGCTGGCGCTGGCCGCCGGAAAGCTGGCGGGGCTTGCGGTCGAGATAGTCGGTGAGGTTGAGGACGCGGGCCGCGTCCTCGACCTTCTTGTCGATCGTGGCCTTGTCCTCGCCTGCCATCTTCAGCGGAAAGGCGATGTTGGAGCGCACGCTCATATGCGGATAGAGAGCGTAGGACTGGAACACCATCGAAAGGCCGCGCTTTGCCGGCGGCAGCTCGGTGGCGTTGCGACCGTCGATGACGATCTCGCCGTCGCTGACGTCCTCCAGTCCGGCGATCAGCCTCAGAAGCGTCGACTTGCCGCAACCCGAGGGGCCGACGAAGACGACGAATTCGCCGTCGGTGATATCGAGGTCTATCGAGGGAATGACGGCGTGGGCGCCGAAGACCTTCGATACGTTCTTGAGAGTGATGCTTCCCATGGTTTTACCCTTGTTTGAACCGCGTCGCCCTTACTTGACTGCGCCGAAAGTGAGGCCGCGCACGAGCTGTTTTTGCGAGAACCAGCCGAGGATGAGGATAGGGGCGATCGCCATCGTCGAGGCCGCCGACAGCTTGGCGTAGAAGAGGCCCTCCGGGCTCGAATAGGAGGCGATGAACGCGGTGAGCGGCGCGGCCTTCGCGGCGCTCAGGTTCAAGGTCCAGAACGCTTCGTTCCAGGCAAGGATGATGTTGAGCAGCAGCGTCGAGGCGATGCCGGGGATCGCCATCGGCGTCAGCACATAGATGATTTCCTTGGAGAGCGAGGCGCCGTCCATGCGCGCCGCTTCGAGGATCTCGCCGGGGATCTCCTTGAAATAGGTGTAGAGCATCCAGATGATGATCGGCAGGTTGATCAGCGTCAGCACGATCACGAGCCCTGTGCGCGTGTCGAGCAGTCCCCAGTTGCGGAATATCAGATACATCGGCACCAGCACGCCGACCGGCGGCATCATCTTGGTGGAAAGCATCCACATCAGCACGTCCTTGGTGCGCTTCGTCGGCGAAAACGCCATCGCCCAGGCTGACGGGATCGCGATCAACAGGCCGAGCAGGGTCGAGCCGAAGGAAACGACCACCGAATTCATGAAGTGCTTCAGGTAATCCGACCGGCTCTGCACCTCGGAATAGTTTTCTGTCGTCCAGTCGAAGAAGAGGAAGACCGGCGGAGAGGCGATCGCCTGGGCTTCCGTCTTGAAGCTCGTCAGGAAGGTCCAGAGGATCGGAAAGAAGATCAGGATTCCGATCGTCCAGGCCACCACGGTCGTGATGAGCTTGCGCCCGGTAGAGACATTGCGTGCCATGGTCTCAAGCCTCCAGCGTCTTGCCGATCATGCGCATCAGGAAGAATGCGACGATATTGGCGAGGATGACCGCGATGATCCCGCCCGCCGAGGCGCCGCCCACATCGAACTGCAGAAGGGCTTGGGCGTAGACGAGGAATGTGAGGTTCGTGCTCTGCGTACCCGGACCGCCATTGGTGGTGACGAGGATCTCGGCGAAGACCGACAGCAGGAAGATCGTCTGGATCAGGATGACCACCGTGATCGCACGCGAGAGATGCGGCAGGACGAGATAGATGAAGCGGCTTACCGCGCCTGCGCCGTCCATCTGTGCGGCTTCCTTCTGCTCCTCGTCGAGCGACTGCAGCGCCGTCAGCAGGATGAGCGTGGCGAAGGGCAGCCACTGCCAGGCGACGATCAGAATGATCGAGAGAAGCGGCGCGTTGGCGAGAAAGTCGAACGGCTGCAATCCGAGCAGCTTGGCAAGCCAGGCGAAAAGTCCGTTCACGGGATTCATGAACATGTTCTTCCAGACCAGCGCCGCCACCGTCGGCATGATGAGGAAGGGCGCGATCACCAGGATGCGCACGATCCCCTGCCCGAACATCGGCTGGTCGAGAAGAAGCGCCAGCCCGATGCCGCCGACTACGGTGATGAAGAGCACGCCGAGAACGATGGCGAGCGTGTTGAATATCGCCTGGAAGAAGGCCGGGTCGGTGAGGAAATAGGTGTAATTCGTAAGCCCGGCGAACTCCTCCATCCCCGGCATCAGCAGGTTGTAGCGCAGCAGCGAGAAATAGACCGTCATGGCCAGCGGCACGATCATCCAGGCCAGAAGCAGGAGCACCGAGGGCGCGATCATCAATCGCGCGGCGGAGCGGGTGTGCAAGGTCGCCATGGCGTCCCCCGTGTGAAGTCGACGCGGTTCTTCAAAAACGGCAAGCGTATCGCCATCCGAACGCGCGCCATGAATTGGAAAAGTCAGAGCGGAACGCGGATCGAAGGCGGGTTGCCCCTTTCCCCGTCCCGCTCTGGAGGTAGCCGGGGCGTTCGCTGTTTCCAGCAGACGCTCCGGCTCCTTGGGAGCTCACTTGATGTAGCCGGCTTTGGTCATTTCGCGGGTCGACAGCTGCTGCGCGCTGGCAAGCGCCTGATCCACGCTCATCTGACCGGCCAGCGCCGCCGAGAACACCTGCCCGACCGCCGTGCCGAGACCCTGGAATTCCGGGATCGCGACGAACTGGACGCCGACATATGGCACCGGCTTCACCGCCGGGTTCTTCGGGTCGGCGGCATTGATCGAGTCCAGGGTCATCTTCGCGAAGGGGGCCGCCTTCTGGTACTCCGGGTTCTCATAGAGGGAGGTGCGGGTACCGGGAGGAACGTTCGCCCAGCCTTCCTTTTCGGCAACGAGCTTCAGATAATCCTTGCCCGTGGCCCAGGCGATGAACTTCTGCGCCGACTCGGCCTTCTGCGATCCCGCCGGAATGGCGAGGTTCCAGGCCCAGAGCCAGTTGCCGCGCTTGCCGAGGCCGGTGTCGGGAGCGAGCGCGAAACCGACCTTGTCGGCAACGGTCGACTCCTTCGGATTGGTCACGAAGGAGGCGGCGACGGTCGCGTCGATCCACATGCCGCACTTGCCGGTCTGGAACAGCGACAGGTTCTCGTTGAAGCCGTTGGACGAGGCGCCGGGCGGGCCAGCGTCATTCATCAGCTTGACGTAGAAGTCGAGTGTGTTCTTCCATTCCGGCTGGTCGAACTGCGGCTTCCAGTTCTCGTCGAACCAGCGGGCGCCGAAGGCGTTTGCCGTGGCCGTCAGGAAAGCCATGTTCTCGCCCCAGCCGGCCTTGCCGCGCAGGCAGATACCGTAGATCTCGTTGCCCTTGTCGGTGATCTTGCGGGCCGCATCGGCGATGAAATCCCAGGTCGGCGCATCGGGCATGCTAAGCCCGGCCTTCTCGAACAGGTCCTTGCGGTACATGACCATCGAGCTCTCGCCGTAGAACGGTGCTGCATAGAGCTTACCGTCGATCGTCAGGCCGCTGCGGATCGCCGGCAGAAGGTCGTCGACGTCGTATTCGGGACCGAGATTGTCGAGCGGCAGGAGCCAGCCCTGCTTCGCCCAGATCGGCACTTCATACGTGCCGATCGTCATGATGTCGTACTGACCGCCCTTGGTCGCGATGTCGGTCGTGACCCGCTGGCGCAGCACGTTTTCCTCGAGAGTGACCCACTCAAGCTGGATGTCGGGATTTTTCGACGTGAAATCGTCCGTCAGCTTCTGCATCCGGATCATGTCGCCATTGTTCACGGTGGCAATGGTCAGCGTCTCCGCTTGGGCCAGACCCGCCAGAGCGACTGCCGAGCACGTGCCCAGCAGGAAAGTTCTCAAATTCATCGACTTCCTCCCAGAAGAAATTGAGCATTTGCCTTGCTCGTGAGCAATTACTCACCGATTGAGACGAAATGTCAATCCGCATTTGTCGTTCCGGTGCGGCAGAGCAGCTAAGAAGATGTTTTAGCTTTGGATTTTTTACAGGGATTTCACGAGAACGACGCCGATGCCGCGGCCCCGCGGCCGGCTGCCCGATCTAGACGCGGAGCAGATAGTCGGCCGTAGCCTCATCGGTGACGAGACCGTTGATGATCCTGCCCTTGAGTGCGGCGCGCAGCGCCTCGTATTTGCGCCTGCCCTTGGCGATCCCGATGACCGACGCGCGGTCGCGCGGCGGCAGCGGAACCGAGGCGACGCGCTCATTGATGCTGTCGGGCAGGAGCACGCCTTCATGGTCGAACATCCAACCGCAGATCTCGCCGGCAGCGCCCGCGGCCATCAGCCGTGCCATTTCATCGCGAGCCAGGAACCCGTCTTCGCAAAGCGGCGCGTCGGGCCCCAGTTCGCCGACGCCCACGAAGGCGGCGTCGGCCTCGGCGCCGAGTTCCAGGGCGATCTGCACCAGGCTCTGCTTGTGCAGGACTTCGCGCTCTTCCGGCGAGGAGACGAGAACCGGCAAGGGCATGGGAAAATGCCGCGCCTTGATCGTGTCCGCCATGCTGAAGATGACGTTGTAATAGGCAGCCGACCCGTCGAGCCGGATATTGCCGGTGAGCGAAACGATACGGTGCTGCGGGCATTCCATCGACGGCAGCTGGTCGATGGTCGCCTTCAGCGTCCGGCCCGTGCCGATCGCGAGCACCACGGGCTCGGCCGACTTCAGCCAGCGCTCGATTTCCGCCGCTCCGGCCTCGGCGATGCCGACGGTCGTGGATTGGGAACCGGGGTCGCTCGGAACGACGTCGACATGCTTGAGGTCGTATTTCTCCTTGAGACGCGCCGCCATTTCGAGGCAGGCGGCGATCGGATGGTCTAGGCGCACCTTGATCAGCCGCTCGGCCATGGCAAGCGACACGAGACGTTGCGCCGATTGCCGCGAAATTCCCATGACCGACGCAATCTCGTCCTGCGTCCGGCCGGCGACATAATAGAGCCAGCCTGCGCGGGCTGCATCGTCCAGCCTGTTGCTGCTTTCCGCCTTGCGTGCCATCGATTGCCTCCCTTCCCCTTGATTTGCTGCCACTATTTTCCATGCGCTGTCAAACGGGGGGCGATATGCGGCGCGCCTTGGCACCGGCAAGGTCCGCTTTTCCAGGCTTTTGCAGCGGTTTGGAAGCAAATTTTACCGTTTGATAAAAAAATAAAGCGTGTTACCGTTCCGTCATCCTGAGAAAACATTGGGAGCCAAAAATGGGAACGACGCAATCTGGGATTCTCGGCGGGCGGCTGCCGCTTGCCGAGTACGAAGCCAATTTCTCCGACCTTCATGCGCCACTCGACAGGCACGAGGCGCTGGTCGCCGCGGACCGCTGTTATTTCTGTCATGACGCGCCCTGCATGACTGCCTGTCCCACCTCCATCGACATCCCGCTCTTCATTCGCCAGATCGCGACGGGCAATCCGATCGGCTCGGCGAAAACGATCTTCGACCAGAACATACTTGGTGGCATGTGCGCCCGCGTCTGTCCCACCGAAACGCTCTGCGAAGAGGCCTGCGTACGCAACACGGCCGAGGAGCGGCCGGTCGAAATCGGCCGCCTGCAGCGCTACGCGACCGACATCGCAATGCGGGAGAACAAGCAATTCTATACGCGCGCCGCTCGTTCCGGCCGCAGGGTCGCCGTCGTCGGCGCCGGGCCGGCGGGGCTCGCCTGCGCGCATCGGCTGGCCATAAAAGGCCACGACGTGGTGATCTACGACGCGCGCGAAAAATCCGGCGGCCTCAACGAATACGGCATCGCCGCCTATAAGGCGGTCGACGACTTCGCCCAGAAAGAGGTCGAATACGTGCTTTCGGTCGGCGGCATCGAGGTCAGCCACGGCAAGGCGCTCGGCCGCGACTTCTCCCTTGCCGATCTGGCGGAAGAATTCGATGCCGTCTTTCTCGGCCTCGGTCTTGCCGGTGTCAATGCACTGCGGATCGAAGGCGAGAATGCCGAAGGCGTCGAGGATGCCGTCGACTTCATTGCCGCACTTCGCCAGTCGAAGACAAAGGCCGACATTCCGGTCGGCCGGCGCGTCGTGGTTCTCGGCGGCGGCATGACTGCGATCGACGCGGCCGTCCAGGCGAAGCTGCTCGGCGCCGAGGAAGTGACGATCTGCTACCGCCGCGGCAAGGAGCACATGAACGCCTCGGAATTCGAACAGGATCTCGCGGCTTCCAAGGGCGTCACCATCCGCCACTGGCTGCAGCCGAAGCGCATCGCCGTCAAGGACGGCAAGGTCGCCGGCATCGAACTCGACTACACCACGCTAGAGAACGGTAGGCTGACGACGACCGGCGAGACCGGAATCATTGCCGCCGACCAGATCTTCAAGGCCATCGGCCAGACCTTCGAGGCCTCCGGCCTCGGTGCGCTACGCATGGAAAGCGGACGCATCGTCGTCGATGCGGAAGGGCGCACCTCGCTCGACAAGGTCTGGGCCGGCGGTGACTGCGTGCTCGGGGGCGAGGACCTCACCGTTTCCGCCGTCGCGATGGGACGCGATGCCGCCGGATCGATCGACCGGGCTTTCGCCGCGGCTCAGCCGCTGGCGAGCGCCGTTGCTTGAAAAGCAGAACAGGATCGAGAGGACGAGAACAATGGCTGATCTTCGCAACAATTTTGTCGGCATCAAATCCCCGAACCCGTTCTGGCTCGCCTCGGCGCCGCCGACGGACAAGGCCTACAACGTCGAGCGCGCCTTCAAGGCAGGCTGGGGCGGCGTCGTCTGGAAGACCCTGGGTGAGGAAGGACCGCCCGTTGTCAATGTCAACGGCCCGCGCTACGGCGCGATCTGGGGCGCCGACCGGCGGCTGCTGGGTTTCAACAATATCGAACTCATTACCGACCGCGATCTCTATGTGAACCTGCGCGAAATGAAGCAGGTGAAGATGAACTGGCCGGACCGCGCCCTGATCGCCTCGATCATGGTGCCTTGCGAGGAGAACGCCTGGAAGGCGATCCTGCCGCTGGTCGAGGAGACAGGCGCCGACGGCATCGAGCTCAATTTCGGCTGTCCGCACGGCATGTCCGAGCGCGGCATGGGCTCGGCGGTCGGCCAGGTGCCGGAATATATCGAGATGGTGGTGCGCTGGTGCAAGCAATATACGCGCATGCCGGTCATCACCAAGCTGACGCCGAACATCACGGACATCCGCAAGCCCGCCCGCGCTGCCAAGGCCGGCGGCACCGACGCGGTATCGCTGATCAACACGATCAACTCGATTACCGGGGTCAACCTCGACACTTTCTCGCCGGAGCCCTCGATCGACGGCCGCGGCAGCCATGGCGGTTATTGCGGCCCGGCGGTGAAGCCGATCGCGCTCAACATGGTGGCCGAGATCGCCCGTGATCCGGAGACCCACGGCCTGCCGATTTCCGGCATCGGTGGCGTGACCACCTGGCGGGATGCGGCGGAATTCATGGTGCTCGGGGCCGGCAACGTGCAGGTCTGCACGGCGGCGATGACCTATGGCTTCAAGATCGTCCAGGAGATGATTACGGGCCTCTCCGACTGGATGGACGCCAAGGGCCATCGCTCGCTCGACGACATCAGCGGCCGTGCCGTCCCGAACGTCACCGACTGGCAATATCTCAACCTCAACTATATCGCCAAGGCGAAGATCGATCAGGACGCCTGCATCAAATGCGGCCGCTGTCATATCGCCTGCGAGGACACTTCGCATCAGGCGATCACCCAATTCGTCAATGGCGTGCGTCATTTCGAGGTGATCGAGGAGGAATGCGTCGGCTGCAACCTCTGCGTCAATGTCTGCCCGGTGGAGAACTGCATCACCATGGAGCCGCTCGCGGCCGGCACGCTCGACCGGCGCACCGGGAAACCGGTCGACCCGAACTACGCCAACTGGACGACCCATCCGAACAACCCGATGGCCCGCCAGGCCGCCGAGTGAAGACATACGAGTGAGACGGAGGGCCGCCGGCATCGCCGGCGGCCCTCCCGCGTTTCTATCGCGTCAAAACTCTATCACCACCTTGCCGAACGGGCCGCGGTCGAGATGCGCGAGGGCCTCGGGGACCTCGGTGAACTTGTAACGGCTGTCGATGACGGGCTTCAGTCCAAGGCGATCGACGGCCCCGACCAGATCTTCGAGTGCTCTGCGGTGACCGACGCTGACACCCTGCACGACGGGAGACTTCAGGAGAAGCGGCCCGACCGGACCTGAGACCTCGAAGCCCTCGAGCACGCCGATCACCGAGATGCGCCCGTCCGGCGCGACTGCCTTCAGGGACTGGCCGAGCCCGGCGCCGCCGGCGATCTCCAGAATGTGGTCGGCCCCATGGTCCCCGGTCAGCGCATAGACGCGCTCCACCCAGTCCTCCTCCAGGCGATTTATGCCGTGATCGGCACCGAGCGCAAAAGCCCGATCGAGCTTTTCGCGACTGCTCGAGGTGACGATGACCTCGGCCCCGGTCGCCTTGGCGATTTGCAGCCCGAACAGCGCAACGCCGCCGGTGCCCTGCACGACGACACGGTCGCCCGCCCGCAAATGACCCTTTTCGACAAGAGCGAACCAGGCGGTCAGCCCCGCACAGGGCAAGGTACTCGCCTCCGCCGCGTCGAGGCTCTTCGGCGCCGCGACGAACCAGCCTTCAGGGAAAACCACATATTCCGACAGGACGCCCGGATGCGCCCCCCCGAGCGTCTGATAGGCAGGCGTCCGGCCGGTGCCGGGTCGTAAGCCGTCAAGCCAACCGGGGGCGAAGGTGGAGATCACGCGATCGCCCGGCTGGAAACGCGTCACGCTCTTGCCGACGGCCTCGACCACTCCGCTCATATCCGAGGCCGGCACGAAGGGGAAAGCGAGATCGAGCCCCATGCCGGTCTCCAGTACCAGCTTGTCGCGATAGTTGAGCGATACGGCAAGCGTTCGCACGAGTATATCGTGCTCGCCGACCTCCGGCACCGGCCGTTCGGCACGCTTGAGATTGTGGGGGCCCACCGTCTGCGTGCTCCATTCCTGCATCCATTTGGACATGCTCGTTCCTTTTCATCCGTTGCGGTGAAGCGAGCATACTGTTGAACATTCGTCTTCGGTTGCGATATGATTTCCCATCATTGGTTCCCAGGAGGACGCAATTCGTGGAGCGCTTCAACGGCATTTCAGTTTTCGTGGAAGTTGCCGATGCCGGCGGCTTTTCCGCCGCCGCCGCGCGGCTCAACCTTTCGCGCTCGGCCGTGGGCAAGACGGTATCCCGGCTCGAACGACGGCTCGGCGTGCGCCTCTTCCATCGCACCACACGGACGCAGAGTCTTACCGAAGAAGGGCAGCTCTTTTACGAGAGCTGCCAAAAAGCGCTGGGCGAAATCAGAACGGCCGAAGACCTCCTCGAATCCGGGAAGCGGGAGATTCGCGGCCGCCTGCGCATCTCGATGCCGGTCCTCTTCGGCCGCCAATGCGTGGCGCCGCTGCTTCGCGACCTGTTGCGGGCGCATCCCCGTCTGGAATTCGATCTCTCCTTCAACGACCGGGTCGTGGACCTTCTCGACGACGGCTTCGATCTCGCCATCCGCAACAGCCCGCTCGGCAACGGCGCCGGCCTGATGATGCGAACGGTGGCGGAACAGCGGATGACCGTCTGCGCCTCCCCTGCCTATCTTGAAACGCACGGCACGCCGAGAACGGTGGCCGAACTCGCAGCACATGAAGGCATCGTCTACGCCCGTGGAGGCGAGCCGCTATCCTGGTCCTTTCCGTCCGACGGCAAAGCGGCGGAAATCGTGCTGCCGCAAACGCGGCTGAGGCTCGATGATCTCGCCGCGATCGCCGATGCGGCTTCCGCCGGCCACGGCCTTGCCTGGCTGCCTTGCTGGCTTGTGCGCGAGCGCGTGCAGAAAGGCGAGCTTGTCCGCGTCCTCACCGCCCGTCCCGGGCTGATCTTCAAGGCGCATGCGGTCTGGCCGCGAACGCAGCACATGCTGCCGAAACTGCGGGTGGTGATCGACAAGCTCGCCGCAGGATTGCCGCGCATCATGGAGTAGCACGGCATGGGACATGCGCTCCGCGCAAGACCCGAAAAGCGAAACAATTCGTTTAGAAAACGTAAGTTGCCGGCATCGGTGATCTGGTTAATAAGGAGGACATTGACGCGAGCCTGTTTCGAGGCCGCCAGACCCAGGCAAGATTTGTTTGACGATCCTATCCGCCAGCACGCGCAAGAAGATGCACCTGATTTCAGGGGCTGTGCTCGGCGTCTTTGTGCTCCTCCATTTCTCGAACCATGCGCTCGGCCTGGTGTCGATCGGAGCCATGGAAACGGGCCGGCGGATCTTCACCTCGGTCTGGCAGAGCATCCCCGGAACGGCCCTCCTCTACGGCGCGTTGTTGCTGCATTTTCTGATGGCGCTCGACAGTCTCTACCGGCGGCAAACCTTCAGGATGCCTGTCGGCGAAGCCCTGAAGATCATCTTCGGCCTGAGCCTGCCCTTTCTGCTCATTCCTCACGTTGTCGCCGCCCGCGTGGAGCCGCTTCTTTCAGGTGTTTACCCCGACTACCCCGCAATCCTGCGCACGCTCTGGTCAAGCTCGTTCAACACCTATCGCCAGTCGCTTGCACTCATCGTCGTCTGGGGTCACGCCTGCCTTGGCGCCTGGTTCTGGATGCGCGGCCGCGCCTGGTTTCCGAAGTACGAAACGCTGCTCTATACCGTCGCCCTGCTGGTGCCGATCTTCGCACTGCTCGGCTTCGTCAACGGCGCCCGATCGCTGGAGCGCGACTACGCCGAACATGGCGGTTATGGCGACAGGGCCTATGCCAGCCAGGCACCTCGCGTCGACCCTGCCCTCCTCGATAGGATCAGGCTGGCATTCTATGGCGGCTTCGCAAGCCTGATCGGCGGCACCCTCGTTCTGCGCGCCCTGCCGGCGCGCGGCCGTATTCGCATTCGTTATCCGGACGGCCGGGTCGCTGCCGTCAGCCTCGGCTTCAGCGTTCTGGAGGCGAGTCGGGCGGCTGGAATCCCGCATGTGTCCGTCTGCGGCGGACGCGGCCGCTGCTCGACCTGTCGCGTGCGGATAACGCAGGGGCTCGAAGGCCAACCGACGCCGGAAGCCGCAGAACTCGCGACGCTGACCCGCATCGGCGCTCCCGAGAACGTACGCCTCGCCTGCCAGTTCCGACCCGTGCACAATGTGAGCGTCGTGCCCATCCTCGACACCGACAGCATCGGGATCAAGACGCAGCTTGCCCGCCAGAACGCCGGCGGACGCGAGCGCCGCGTCGCAGTGCTCTTCTGCGACCTGCGTGATTTCACCCGCATCGCCGAACACCGGCTGCCCTACGACACGGTCTTTCTGCTCAACCGCTACTTCGAGGTCGTCGGCGAAGCCGTCGAAAGTTCCGGTGGCGTCGTCGACAAGTTCATCGGCGACGGGGCGCTCGCGATCTTCGGACTGAAGGCCCCTCTGCCGGAAGCCTGCCGCCAGGCACTGTCGGCCGCCGCCCGGTTGTCGCAAGGAATCCGGGCGCTCAACCAGACTTTCGAAGGGGAGCTCGAGCAGCCGCTGAGGCTCGCCATCGGCCTCCACGCGGGGCCGGCGATCATCGGCGAAATGGGCTACGGCCAGGCAACCTCGCTCACGGTCGTCGGCGACACGATCAACACCGCGAGCCGACTGGAAGGCCTCGCGAAGGAGCACGACGTCGAGCTTGCCGTTTCGGCCGAACTGGTCGAGCGCGCGGGTTTAAGCTTCGAGGGCCACAGACGGCTCGAAATCAGCCTGCGGGGCCGCAAGGCAACGCTGGAAACCTGGATCGTCGGTGACGCCGCGCAGCTCTCCCGATCCCTGCCCACAGCCGGGTAGGCTACTCCCGCACCTGCAGCCCGTCGACGAACAGCCGCTCGAGAAAGCGCGCGGCGTCCTCGAAGCGCCCTTCGCCGGCATTCTCCTGGCCGAGCACGGCGCGCACCTGAACGTCGAAGTCGGCATAATGCTGCGTCGTCGACCAGATGGCGAAGATGAGGTGATAAGGGTCGCATTTTGCGATCTTGCCAGCCTTGGCCCAGCTGCGGATAACCTCGGCCTTCTCGTCCACCAATTGCTTCAGAGGACCCTTGAGCTCGTCCACGATACGCGGGGCGCCCTGCAGGACCTCGTTGGCGAACAGCCGGCTTTCGCGCGGGAAGTCGCGCGCCATTTCGAGCTTGCGCCGGATATAGCTGCGGATCTCGGCGACCGGGTTGCCCTCGGCATCGAACGCGCGCAGAGGATCGAGCCAGGTGTCGAGAACGCGGTCTATCAGCGCGCGATGCATCGCCTCTTTGGTGCGGAAATAATAGAGCAGGTTCGGCTTCGACATGCCCGCCACGTCAGCGATCTGATCGATCGTCGACCCGCGAAAGCCGTTTGCGGAAAACACCTCCAGCGCCGCCTCGAGGATCTGCTCCTCCTTCTCCTCCTGAATGCGCGTGCGCCTCTGGGTTCTAGCCGCTCTCGGAAGTACCATCTCGTCCCCTGTCTAAGCCCCCAGCGAAAGACGTCGGCACAATTTGCCCAATATTCGGACGCGCCGATTTCTTGAGCAGTAACTCCTGTTTTTTTCTTTTTCCGGCTTGAGTGCCGCCACGGAAGTTGTAATGTTTACCAACCGGTCAAATTATCAGTCAGATTGCCGACAAAGGCAACGCCTGATCGAAGGGCATCACAACAAGGCCCCGATTCGGCCGACGGGAACATGAGGGCTATCCCGGGGAGGGACTGGCCGACAATAGAGGAGAACGCCATGGCAGCACCTGGCGAGAATAGGCGCGTCAATGCCGACCGTCTATGGGATTCGTTGATGGAAATGGCGAAGATCGGCCCCGGCGTTGCCGGCGGCAACAACCGCCAGACCTTGACGGATGCGGACGGCGAAGGTCGCCGGCTTTTCCAGTCCTGGTGCGAAGAGGCGGGGCTCTCCATGGGTGTCGACAAGATGGGCACCATGTTCCTGACCCGAGCCGGTACGGATCCGGATGCGCTGCCCGTCCATATCGGCTCGCATCTCGACACACAGCCGACCGGCGGCAAGTTCGACGGGGTCCTCGGCGTCCTGAGCGGCCTCGAGGCCGTACGTACGATGAACGATCTCGGCATCAAGACGAAGCACCCGATCGTCGTGACCAACTGGACCAATGAGGAAGGCGCGCGCTTTGCGCCTGCCATGCTCGCATCCGGCGTCTTTGCCGGGGTCCACACCCTCGAATACGCCTATGCCCGCAAGGATCCCGAAGGAAAGAGCTTCGGCGACGAACTGAAGCGCATCGGCTGGCTTGGCGACGAAGAGGTCGGCGCGCGCAAGATGCACGCCTATTTCGAATACCACATCGAGCAGGGACCTATCCTCGAGGCCGAGAACAGGCAGATCGGCGTCGTCACGCACTGTCAGGGTCTTTGGTGGCTGGAGTTCACGCTGACCGGCAGGGAAGCACATACCGGCTCGACGCCGATGGACATGCGCGTCAATGCGGGCCTCGCAATGGCGCGGATCCTCGAAATGGTCCAGACCGTCGCCATGGAAAACCAGCCGGGCGCCGTCGGCGGCGTCGGCCAGATGTTCTTTTCGCCCAATTCGCGCAACGTCCTGCCGGGCCAAGTGGTGTTCACCGTCGACATCCGCTCGCCCGATCAGGCCAAACTGGACGGCATGCGCGCCCGGATCGAAGCCGAAGCGCCAAAAATCTGCGAGCGGCTCGGCGTCGGCTGTTCCATCGAGGCGGTCGGGCATTTCGATCCCGTCACCTTCGACCCCAAGCTGGTCGAGGCAGTACGCGGCGCCGCCGAGAAGCTCGGCTACAGCCACATGAATCTCGTTTCCGGCGCCGGACACGATGCCTGCTGGGCGGCAAAGGTCGCGCCGACCACGATGATCATGTGCCCCTGCGTCGGCGGGCTCAGCCATAACGAGGCGGAGGACATCTCCAGGGAATGGGCCGCGGCCGGCGCGGACGTCCTGTTCCACGCCGTGCTCGAGACGGCGGAGATCGTGGAATGAGTTTTGCGGGCGGGACGGTGGTTCCGCCCTTTTTCGTGGTGGCCTGAGCCGCCGAAGGCACCTTCCAGGGAAACGAACCAATGAGCACTGTCATCAAGGGTGGAACCATCGTCACGGCCGACCTGACCTACAAGGCCGATTTAAAGGTGGAAGGCGGCAAGATCGTCGAAATCGGACCGAATCTCTCCGGCGCCGAGACGCTCGACGCCACCGGCTGCTACGTGATGCCGGGCGGCATCGACCCGCATACGCATCTCGAAATGCCTTTCATGGGCACCTATTCCTCCGACGATTTCGAAAGCGGGACCCGCGCGGCACTCGCCGGCGGCACCACGATGGTCGTCGATTTCGCGCTCCCCTCGCCCGGCCAGTCGCTGCTTGAGGCGCTCACCATGTGGGACAACAAGTCGACGCGCGCCAACTGCGATTATTCCTTCCACATGGCGATCACCTGGTGGGGCGAGCAGGTCTTCGACGAGATGGAGACGATCGTAAAGGAAAAGGGCATCAACACCTTCAAGCACTTCATGGCCTACAAGGGCGCGCTGATGGTGGACGACGACGAGATGTTTTCCTCCTTCCAGCGCTGTGCGGCGCTCGGCGCGCTGCCGCTGGTCCACGCCGAAAACGGCGACGTGGTGGCGCAACTGCAGGCGAAGCTGCTGGCGGAAGGCAATAGCGGCCCGGAGGCACATGCCTATTCGCGGCCGGCGGAGGTCGAGGGAGAGGCCACCAACCGCGCGATCATGATCGCCGACATGGCCGGCTGTCCCGTCTACATCGTTCATACTTCGTGCGAACAGGCGCATGAAGCGATCCGGCGCGCCCGCGCCAAGGGCATGCGTGTCTTCGGCGAGCCCTTGATCCAGCACCTGACGCTCGATGAGAGCGAATATTTCGACAAGGACTGGGACCACGCCGCCCGCCGGGTTATGTCGCCGCCTTTCCGCAACAAGCTTCACCAGGACAGCCTCTGGGCGGGGCTTGCCTCCGGTTCGCTCCAGGTGGTCGCGACCGACCATTGCGCCTTCACGACCGAGCAGAAGCGCTTCGGCGTCGGCGATTTCACCAGAATCCCGAACGGCACCGGCGGACTGGAAGACCGCATGCCGATGCTCTGGACCTATGGTGTTGCGACCGGCCGCATCACCATGAACGAATTCGTGGCGGTAACCTCCACCAATATCGCCAAGATCCTGAATATCTATCCCAGGAAGGGCGCGATCCTCGTCGGCGCCGATGCGGACCTCGTCGTCTGGGACCCCAAGCGCTCCAAGACGATTTCGGCGAAGACGCAGCAATCGGCGATCGATTACAACGTCTTCGAGGGCAAGACGGTCACCGGTCTTCCGCGTTTCACGCTGACGCGCGGCGTGGTTTCGATCGAGGACGGAACCGTGAAGACCCGGGAGGGCCACGGCGAATTCGTCCGGCGTGATCCCTTCCCGGCGGTCAGCACCGCGCTTTCCACCTGGAAGGAAGTGACGGCGCCACGGGCGGTGCAGCGCAGCGGCATTCCCGCAAGCGGCGTCTGAGAGATGCCGCAACCTTATCGCATGCGAGAAACGGCGATCGCGCTGATGACTTTTCCCGGAATTGATCTAGGCGGGCACGAGCCCGTCGAGCTCGGGCAGCAGCACGACGCTCTCGTTTCCTTTCGGATCCGTCCGGGCGATCACCGCCGTGCAAGGGGCGTGCGAGAGGTTCGCCGGCAGGTGCGGCACGCCGGCGGGAATGTAGAGCATATCTCCGGCCCTGGTGATCACGTGTTCTTCGAGCCGCTCGCCGAACCAGGTATGCGCTTCGCCGGAGAGCACGTAGATCGCCGTTTCATGGGTCTCGTGAAGATGCGCCTTGGCGCGCGCACCGGGCGGCATGGTCACGAGATGCATGCAGATGCCGGTGGAGCCGACCGTTTCCGCGGCGATACCCTCGAAATAATCGAGCCCCTGCTTGCCGGCAAAGGCACCGCCCGGGCGAACCACGCGACAGCCAGGATTGGGTGATCGAGACATGACCGTCCTCCAGAATACGCTGAAAAACCAGCAGCAGGCGACCTCGCCGGCAAATCCGCCATTGCATGTTGCGGGTCCGGATAGCAGTCTGACACAGGCAGTCGATAATGAGAATCCGTCCATGACACCCAATCCCGCCTCCGTGGTCTCGGCCCGGAACCTCGGTTTGACGTTCGAGACCAGCGACGGTCCGGTCAATGCACTCACCGGCGTGAATCTCGACGTGGTCAAGGGCGACTTCGTCTCCTTCATCGGCCCATCCGGCTGCGGCAAGACGACGTTTCTGCGCGTCATCGCCGATCTCGAAAAGGCGACGGCCGGCACCATTTCCGTCAACGGCATGACGCCGGAGGAGGCCCGCCGGCAGCGCGCCTATGGCTATGTCTTCCAGGCGGCCGCCCTTTATCCCTGGCGTACGATCGAAAAAAACATCGCGCTGCCGCTGGAGATCATGGGCTACTCCAGCGAGGACCGGAAGGCGCGGATCGAGCGGACGCTGGAACTCGTCAACCTCTCGGGCTTCGGAAAGAAATATCCCTGGCAGCTTTCCGGCGGCATGCAGCAGCGCGCGTCGATTGCCCGGGCGCTGGCCTTCGATGCCGATCTCCTGCTGATGGACGAGCCCTTCGGGGCGCTCGACGAGATCGTCCGCGACCATTTGAACGAACAACTCCTCAAACTCTGGGCGCGCACCAACAAGACCATCTGTTTCGTCACCCACTCCATTCCGGAGGCGGTCTACCTCTCGACCAAGATCATCGTCATGAGCCCCCGCCCGGGCCGCGTCACGGACGTGATCGAATCGACGCTGCCGAGGGAACGGCCGCTCGGCATTCGGGAAACGCCGGAATTCCTCGAGATCGCGCATCGCGTGCGCGAGGGCTTGAGAGCGGGGCACAGCTATGACGAGTAGCCGCCGGGCGGAGATGACCCCTCCCCAACCCCTCCCCACAAGGGGGAGAGGCTCAGCGGCGTGTGCCGCAACCGGTGCGGCAGGGTCGTCCTTCCCCCTTGTGGGGTGGGTGGTCAGCGAAGCGAACCGGGAGGGGTTTTCGGCACATTCGAACATCGACCCGAAGACCAGACAACGCGCGAAGAAGCTGCGCACGGAAATGACCAAAGCCGAAGCGGCGATGCGGAACATGCTGCGCGACCTGCGTCCGACGACTGGCGGGAGGGCGTGACCATGCGCAAGGAGAGCTTCCTTAAGGACAAACTGCTTCCCGTCTCCACGGTCGTTTTCCTGTTGATCGCCGGCTGGTACGTCGCAGCGGTTTTCCTGAACGCACCTTTCGAAAGAGATACCGCCGCGCGTGCCGGCACCGAAATCGGCTTTTCCGAAATCCTCCGCAATACCATGGCCCAGGAACGCCCGGTGCTGCCCGCTCCGCATCAGGTGATCGCCGAAATCTGGGATACGACTGCCAATAAGGCCATCACCTCGAAGCGCAGCCTCGTCTATCATGCCTGGATCACGCTTTCGGCCACTTTGCTCGGCTTCGGCATCGGCACGGTGCTCGGCGTGCTGCTGGCTGTCGGTATCGTCCACAACCGCGCAATGGACCGATCGCTCATGCCCTGGGTGATCGCCAGTCAGACGATCCCGATCCTGGCGATCGCGCCGATGATCATCGTCGTGCTCAACGCCATCGGGATTTCCGGCCTGCTTCCGAAGGCGCTGATTTCCACCTATCTTTCGTTCTTCCCGGTGGTCGTCGGCATGGTCAAGGGACTGCGCAGCCCCGAAACGATCCAGCTCGACCTGATGCACACCTATAACGCCTCGCCCGCCCAGACCTTCTGGAAGCTGCGCTGGCCCTCGTCCATGCCCTATCTCTTCACCTCGCTGAAGGTTGCCGTCGCGATCTCGCTCGTCGGCGCCATCGTCGGCGAGCTGCCGACCGGCGCAGTTGCCGGGCTCGGCGCACGCCTGCTCGCCGGGTCCTATTACGGACAGACCGTGCAGATCTGGGCGGCGCTGTTCATGGCTGCGGCCCTCGCCGCGGTCCTCGTCATGATCGTCGGCCTGGCGCATACGGCCGTCCTGAAGCGCATGGGGGCAAAACCATGAGTATTGCCGCTCTCGCCGGCGCCGTCCTCTTCTGGCTCGCCGCCTGGGCCTTCAACGAATGGCTGGTCCGGCAGCAGTTCGCAAGCGACGCCGCAAACAACGCGGCACGACTTGCCGTGCCTCTCCTCTTCGGCATCACCATACTCGTCCTCTGGGAAGGCATAGTCCGCGGCTTCGCCGTCCCATCGGTGCTGTTGCCGGCGCCGTCGATGATCTGGCAGCGGCTGATCAACTCGCTGCCGACACTCGCGGCCGATTTCCGGCAGACCTTCCTGAAGTCCGTGCTGACCGGCTACGCGCTCGGCTGCGGCCTCGGCTTCGTCGTCGCAATCCTCATCGACCGTTCGCCCTTCCTGCAGAAAGGGCTGCTGCCGCTCGGCAATTTCGTCTCCGCCCTCCCCGTCATCGGCGTGGCCCCGATCATGGTCATGTGGTTCGGCTTCGACTGGCAGTCGAAAGTGGCGGTCGTCGTCATCATGACCTTCTTCCCGATGCTGGTGAACACGGTTTCGGGCCTTGCAGCCGCCAGCCACATGGAGCGCGATCTGATGCGCACCTATGCCGCATCCTGGTGGCAGACACTCGTCAAGCTCCGCTTGCCGGCCGCCTGGCCTTTTATTTTCAACGCTCTCAAGATTAACTCCACGCTGGCGCTGATCGGCGCGATCGTGGCCGAATTCTTCGGAACGCCCATTGTCGGCATGGGTTTCCGGATCTCCACGGAAGTGGGCCGCATGAACGTCGACATGGTCTGGGCCGAAATCGCCGTAGCGGCGGTGGCTGGCTCCGTCTTCTACGGGGTGGTCGCGCTCATCGAGCGCGCGGTCACGTTCTGGCATCCGTCCATCCGCAGTGGGCGAGCCTAGAGCACTTCCAGGAAAAGTGTGTAACGGTTTTCCGTCCGGAAGTGCGTTGGACCAAAGGTTTGGAGCATTTCAGTGTTTCATGAACATTGAAATGCTCCAGGGCACTTCCGGGAAAATGCGTAATGGCCTTCCCGGCCGAAATGCGTAGTTTCAAAGTGTTAGAACGACAAGGCAACGATAAGAGGGAACTGAAATGAACAAGAAACTTGGAATTCTGCTGGCAGCGAGCGTCTTTTCGCTTGCCGCTTTCCACGCCAATGCCGCCGAAAAGGTCACGCTGCAGCTGAAGTGGGTGACCCAGGCGCAGTTCGCCGGCTACTACGTGGCGAAGGACAAGGGCTTTTACGAGGAAGAGGGCCTCGACGTCGAAATCAAGCCCGGCGGACCGGATATTGCTCCGGCGCAGGTGATCGCCGGCGGCGGCGCCGACGTCATCGTCGACTGGATGCCATCCGCCCTCGCCACGCGCGAAAAGGGCGTGCCGCTCGTCAATATCGCCCAGCCCTTCAAGACATCGGGGATGATGCTCACCTGTCTGAAGGAATCCGGAGTGAAGGGTCCCGAAGACTTCAAGGGCAAGACCCTCGGCGTTTGGTTCTTCGGCAACGAATATCCGTTCCTCTCCTGGATGTCGCATCTGAAGATCCCGACGGATGGCGGGCCGGACGGCGTGACCGTGCTGAAGCAGGGGTTCAACGTCGATCCGCTGATTCAGAAGCAGGCCGCCTGCATCTCCACCATGACCTACAACGAGTACTGGCAGGTCATCGATGCCGGCATCAAGCCGGAGGATCTGGTCACCTTCAAATACGAGGACCAGGGCGTCGCCACGCTCGAAGACGGCCTCTACGTGCTCGAGGACAAGCTCAAGGACGAGGCCTTCAAGGACAAGATGGTGAAGTTCGTCCGCGCCTCGATGAAGGGCTGGAAATATGCCGAGGAGAATCCGGACGAGGCGGCCGATATCGTGCTCGAGAACGACTCGACCGGCGCGCAGACGGAAAAGCACCAGAAGCGCATGATGGGCGAAGTCGCCAAGCTGACTGCAGGATCCAGCGGGGCGCTCGACGAGGCGGATTACAAGCGCACCGTCCAGTCGCTGCTGGCCGGCGGCTCCGACCCGGTCATTTCCAAAGAGCCGGAAGGCGCCTGGACCCACGAGATCACGGACGCGGCGCTGAAATAAGGCGCCGCATGACGTTCAGGAGCGCGTGGGTCTCACCGCGCGCTCCTTATGCGGAGGTGTGCCGCTTGCCGCGAACTCGCACCCGTGGTCAAAGGTCGCAGCGTTACTCCTCGGAGAAGCGCACCGACCAGCGCCCGCCCGCGCCACAAAGGCTCGATTCCAATGGCTTAGCGTGGCGGGTCCGCTGTCGAACGGCGAAAATCGCTCACCACGCTGTGGTTGTTAAGACTACCTTCAGGTTGCACCCGTATTGCATCCGAAGACGCATGACAGTAGAAATAGTGAGGCACCATTGCTTCGCCGCTCTTGTAAGCATTTGCTCCGGCGACTACATAGGCCGGAACGTTTGACTGGAGGGCAAGCGAATGGAGGAATCTTTATTTCTTTAGGATTGCCCATCAGGGAATTTTCTTCCCATCCGGTGCCTGTGGCTTGAAACCGCTGCCCGGGCAGCGATTCAAAATGCTGCAGCGGTCCTTGCGCGTCCGAAAAGAGACGCGCGGCGCTGTAGGTGAAATAGCGTGAATGCGGCCGGATATTCGCCCCTGCGCGGGCGTGATCGGGCATGTGTGCTTCAGCTTCGGGAAAACAGGCCTATGGCTCAGAAACTCCTGCCTCTCATCGGCGCTTGTGCAGCGATGCTCCTGTCCGCGCTTGTGAGCGCTTCGGCCGAAGAGGCCGTCAAGCCGCCGCAAAAACAGGCGCCGCCATCCATCGTCGTGACCGAAGCGACGAAGCGTGCGATCACCGACCGCGTCATCGCCACCGGTTCCATCGAGGCGGTGGAGGAGATCTATGTCTCTCCCCTGGTGGATGGCCTCGCCATACGGTCGCTCAATGTCGACGTCGGTGACCGGGTGGAAAAAGGCAGCACGCTGGCCACCCTCAACGAGGACGCCCTGCTTCTGCAAAGAAGTCAGCTCGAAGCCAACCTCGCAAAGACCGAGGCATCGCTCGCCCAGTTGCACGCCCAGCTTGCCGAAGTGACGGCCAATTCGGAAGAGGCGACGCGCGTCGCGAACCGTGCTGTGCAGCTGTCGGAAAACGGTACGGTCTCGACTGCCGAGGCCGACCGCTTGAAAGCGCTTGCCGCAGCGGGCCGCGCACGCGTCCGCTCGGCGGAGCAGTCGGTGAGCGTCGCAACGGCAGATATCAAGGTAGTGCAGGCCCAGATAGACGACGTCGACCTGCGTCTTGCACGGACCGCCGTGAAGGCGCCGGTCAGCGGCGTCGTCTCGCGAAAGAACGCCAAGATCGGTGCGATCGCCAGCGGCAGCGGCGAGCCGCTGTTCGCGATCATTCGCGACGGCGAAATCGAGATGTGGGCCGATGTCGCCGAGTCCGATGTGATCAAGCTTGCCGTGGGGCAGACCGCAACAGTCAAGCTTGCCGGCAGCACCACCACGATCGAGGGGAAGATCCGCCTGATCGCCCCTACGGTCGACCCGCAGACGCGCCTCGGCACGGTGCGTATCAGCCTGACCGACGCATCCAAGGCGCGCGCGGGCATGTATGCCAGCGCCGTGATCGTGGCGGAGCAGAAGGAGACGGTGGTTTTGCCGCAAACGGCCGTTACATCGGAAGACGGCAAGTCCATCGTCCGCAAGGTAGCAGACGGCGTCGTGCGCCTGGTACCTGTCGAAACGGGCATCCAGGACGGACAATTCATCGAGATACTCTCCGGCATCGAACCGGGTGAACAGGCGGTGGCGAAGGCCGGTGCCTATGTGCGCGATGGCGACCGCATCAATCCGGTCGAATCCGCCGAGCCGGCAACCAACTGACGGGAATATGAGACCATGAATTTCTCCGCCTGGTCTATCCGCAATCCGGTCGCGCCCATCCTGGCGTTTTTCGTGCTCGTGGTGCTCGGGTGGCAGTCGTTCAATTCGCTGCCCATCACCCGCTTCCCGAACATCGACGTGCCGATCGTTTCGATCGCCGTCACGCAGAGCGGTGCGGCGCCCGCCGAACTGGAAACCCAGGTCACCAAGGAGATCGAGGACGCGGTCGCCGGCGTCTCCGGCGTCGACCATATCGAGTCGACGATCACCGACGGCATTTCGACGACCGCCGTCATCTTCCGCATGGAAGTCCCGACGACGCAGGCCGTGCAGGATGTCAAGGATGCCATCGACCGCATCCGCAGCGATCTGCCGACCTCGATCGAAGAGCCGATCGTTTCCAAGGTCGACGTGGAAGGCCAGGCGATCCAGACATTTTCTGTCTCGTCGCCGGGCATGACGCTGGAAGAGCTCTCCTGGTTCGTCGACGACACGATCAAGCGCGCCATCCAGGGCCAGACCGGCATCGGCCGTGTCGACCGTTACGGCGGCTCCGACCGCGAAGTCCGGGTCGAGCTCGACGAGGACCGCCTGAATTCCTTTGGCATCAGCGCCGCCGACGTCAACGCCCAGCTTCGCCGGATGAACATGGACCTCGGTTCCGGCCGCGGCCAGGTGGGCGGCAGCGAACAGGCGATCCGCACATTGGGCGACACGCGCGACGTAACGGCGCTGGCGAGTACGATGATCTCGCTGCCGAACGGCCGCTTCGTCCGTCTGTCGGAACTCGGCAATGTTATCGACACCTATGAGGAGCCGAAGTCGTTCTCCCGCTTCAACGGGCAGCCGGGCGTCACCTTCGCCGTGTTCCGCGCCAAGGGGGCGAGCGAAGTCTCGGTCGCGGAAACCGTCGGCAAGACGCTCGATGAAATCCGGGCAAAGCACCCGGACGTCTCCATCGAGATGGTGGACGATTCGGTCTACTTCACCTACGGCAATTACGAGGCGGCGATTCATACGCTGATCGAGGGCGCGCTGCTCGCCGTCATCGTCGTGATGCTGTTCCTGCGCAATTGGCGAGCGACCTTGATTTCAGCGGTCGCACTGCCGCTCTCGGCGATCCCCACCTTCTGGGTGATGGAACTGCTCGGTTTCTCGCTGAACCTCGTCAGCTTCCTGGCGATGACGCTCGCGACGGGTATTCTCGTCGACGATGCGATCGTGGAGATCGAGAACATCGAGCGTCATATCCGGATGGGCAAGTCGCCTTACCGGGCAGCGATCGAGGCTGCGGACGAGATCGGCCTTGCGGTGATCGCCACCACCTTCACGATCATCGCCGTCTTCGTGCCCGTATCCTTCATGCCGGGCATTCCGGGACAGTACTTCATCCAGTTCGGCCTGACGGTCGCCGTCTCGGTGTTCTTCTCGCTCCTGGTCGCCCGCCTGATTACGCCGGTCATGGCGGCCTATCTGATGAAGCCTTCGGATGCCGGCGGGCATCATGATGATGAAGGCTTCATGATGCGCCAGTACACGCGCCTCGTACGCTTCACCACGAAACGCTGGTACACGCGCTACTCCACGCTGCTCGTCGCCATCCTGCTCTCGGTCGGTTCGGTGGTCGCGCTGCTCGTCTTCGTCCCGGGCAGCTTCCTGCCGCCGGAAGACAGCTCGCGCGTAAGCCTGTCGATCGAACTGCCGCCGGACGCAATGCTCGCGGATACGGACCGGACCACCACCGAGATCTACAATCGCGTCAAGGATATCGACGGCGTGGAAAACGTCTTCGTGCTCGGCGGCGCCTCGCCCAAGGGCGACCTCGAGCTGCGACGCGCTGCCGTCACGGTGCTGCTCGAGAAGCTCGATCATTCGCTGATCAACAAGGTCGTCAACGACGTGATCGGCCGCACTCCGCTGATCGGCGAATACCTGCCGAAGCTGCCCCCGGCCGGGCGGATCAAGCCGCAATCCGAGATCGAGAGGGAAATCTTCGCCCGATTGCGATCGATTCCCGATGTCCGCGTCACCAAGCTCAACGATCGCGGCGAACGTGACCTGTCGTTCAACCTGCTTTCCAACAACGAGGAGGATCTCGACAAGGCGGTCGCCACCCTGGAAGCGGATCTGCGCCGAGACCCGCTGCTTGCCAACGTCAGCCCCGAGGGGGCGCTGCCCCGACCGGAACTGCAGATCCGGCCCCGCGACGACCAGATGTCGCGCCTTGGCATTACGACGGCGCAGATCTCCGAGGTGATCCGCATCGCCACGATCGGCGATATCGACGCGCAGTTGGCGAAGATCGCGCTCGATGGGCGCCTGATCCCGATCCGGGTGCAGCTCGACCGTGATTTTCGCACAGACCTGGCGGCGATCCGCAACCTGAAGGTCCAGACGGCATCCGGAGCGACCGTGCCGCTGTCGAGCGTCGCGGACATCAACTATGCGGAAGGGCCGAGTTCGATCAAGCGCTACGACCGCTACCGCGTCGTCAAGCTCGGCGCCGATCTGCCCGCCGGCGTGGCGCTCGACACGGCATCGGCCCGCTTCAGGGAAATCGCCGCCGACGCCGATCTGCCTGCGACGGTCCAGTTCCTCGAAAGCGGCGACGCCGAGGTGCAGGCCGAGATGCAGGAGAGCTTCGGCAACGCCATGCTGCTGGGTCTGATGATGGTTCTGGTCGTGCTCATCCTCCTGTTCAAGGATGTGATACAGCCTTTCACCATCCTGTTCTCGCTGCCGCTCGCGATCGGCGGCGTGGCAGCCGCCTTGATCCTCACCCAGAACGCGCTGTCCATGCCGGTGCTGATCGGTATCCTGATGCTGATGGGCATCGTCACCAAGAACGCCATCCTGCTCGTCGACTTCGGTATCGAGATGATGCATCACGGCATGGACCGGACGCTTGCCATGATCGAGGCGGGACGGAAGCGCGCCCGTCCGATCGTCATGACCTCGATCGCCATGTCCGCGGGCATGCTGCCCTCGGCGCTGGGCGTCGGCGAAGGCGGTTCCTTCCGTGCACCGATGGCGATCGCCGTCATCGGCGGCATTATCGTCTCGACGGTCCTGAGCCTCGTCGTGGTTCCGTCCTTCTTCCTGATCATGGACGACCTGTCGCGTCTCCTCGCCTGGGCTTTCGGCCGCTTCATCGGCAAGAAGGACGAGGAAGAACCGCCGCTCGACCAGGAGGCGCTGAGCAAGCTTGCCGCCGAACAGGGCAGCACGATCGAGAGCCTCGAAGAGCGCATCAAGGCGCTGGAAGACGAGAAGCGCCGCAAGTCCGACGGCAAGGTCATCAGCCATCCGGCGCTGGCCGCGGAATAGGACGAGAGCTGCGCGGGGGTGCTCTCCTCAGAGTCCCCCGTGCACCGTCAGGAATTCGACGATCCGCTCCACCCCGTCGCCGCGTTTCATATCCGAAAACACGAACGGCTTTTCGGCTCGCATCCGTGCCGCATCGCGTTCCATGACCCTGAGGTCGGCACCGACGTAAGGGGCGAGATCCTTCTTGTTGATCACCAGCAGATCGGACCTGGTGATCCCCGGCCCGCCCTTGCGCGGAATTTCCTCGCCCTGGCAGACCGAGATCACATAGATCGTAAGATCAGCGAGATCGGGCGAGAAGGTCGCTGCCAGATTGTCCCCTCCCGACTCGATGAAGACGACATCGAGATCGGGAATGCGGCGGTTGAGATCGGCAATCGCCTGAAGATTGATCGACGCATCCTCGCGGATCGCCGTATGGGGGCATCCGCCCGTCTCGACCCCGACGATCCGCTCCGAAGGCAAGGCCTGCATACGCACCAGCGCTTCGGCATCTTCCTTGGTGTAGATGTCGTTAGTGACCACCGCGACGGAATATTTCTCCCGCATGGCCTTGCAGAGCTTGTCGGTTAGTGCCGTCTTTCCGGACCCGACCGGGCCGCCGATACCGATGCGCAGAGGACCGTTTTTCGATGGCATCTCTTCTATCCTTTCGAAGTCCGTCCGTCGTTCCGTTAAGTGCGGAACAATCGTGAATGCAAGATCTCGTGTCGCAGCGAGGCAATGTCGGCGATGATCGTCGCGGCGCCAAGATCATCGAGCGAGGAGCGCGCGGCGCGCGCTGCCGCCGCCCCTATCGTCTCCTCCATACGCGCAAGCATGCCGACCCCGTCGCGCTGGCCGGTAACGCCGCAGCGGATGGCCACCGACACCGCGTTCGATATGATGGCGTTGAGGAAGGCGGCGAGCGCCGCTTCGAGGCCGGTACAGTGCGCTCCGGCGACCGCGCCGACCGCCACCGGATAGGCGGCTCTCCCGCCGGGGAATTTAAGCGCCGCGTGCGGCCAGTGGCCGGCGGCGGCCAGGAACGCCTCGCCGAGGAGCATGGTTTCCATGTGCCGCTCGCGCGATCCGGCAAGCGCCTCGGCCAGTTCCGATGCCGCAATCAACCGCGCGGCATCGTCAAATGCACGGTAACCTTCCGCCAGAAGCAGCGCGTCGTTCCACGTCGTGCCGTGATCCAGGAGCGTTTCGCACCAGAGCCGCAAATCGTCCGCACCGGTGACAAGCCCGTCATGAATCGCTTGCTCCAGACCGCCGGAATAGGAGAAGGAGCCGACCGGAAAGGCGGGCGAGAGCCAGGTGACGAGACGCAGGAGCGACTGCGTATCGGCATTCTCAGCCATGACGGTGGTGATCGCCGTGACCGTGCTGGTGATAGGCGCCGTGCAGGGGATGGAACGGTTCGATCACGTCATCGACGGTGGCGCCCAGGCCCTCAAGCATGGCGCGAATGACCGGGTCGCGGGCTATCAGAATCCGCCCCTCTTCCACCGCCGCCGGCAGGTGCCGGTTGCCGAGATGCCAGGCAAGCTCTATCAGATGCAGCGCGTTTCGCGCGCGGATGTCGTAAAGCGCCTCCGCTGCCGCCTTCACCTCTATATGGCCGCCTCCCTCGAGCACCAGGAGATCGCCATCGGCGAGCATCACGGGCTCCTTGAGATCCAGCATCACCACATCGTCGTTTTCGAGGTGCAGGAGCTTGCGGCGCAGATGGCGCTGCTCATGCGTCAGGGTCAGGCGATGGAGCGGCGTCCTCTCGCCCGGACCGGGCGAACGAACTTCGGTCGAGCGATAGGGCACGTCAGACCACCTCGATCTTTTCCGGATGCACGATCTCGACGCGGGCGCTCGCCAGCAGGCTTGCCGCCGCCGTCTGAAAGGCCTTCAGATGTGGTTCGGCGAAATGGGCATCGATAGCGGCCCTGTCCTTCCATGTTTCCACGAACACCAGCGCATCGGGATCCGTGGGCTTGCGATAGAGCTCATAGCTGACGCAACCGGCCTCTTTCAGCGTCGCCTGGATCAGCGGCTTCGTCAGCGCCACGATCTCGTCGCCCTTGCCCGCATGCGCCGTCAGATATGCAATGATGTAAACCATGAATTTCTGCATTCCCGTTGCCGGTGAAAGAGGAAACGTGAACGGTTCTCGCCCCCACATCCGCTTCCTCTTGGAAGTCTTCACTGTAGCAAGAAAAAGCCCCGGCACCAGCAAGAAGGAGAAAATCGCGTGGATTTTCAGGAACCTGCTTGCGGCAGCCGGGGCTTTATCGATTCGGTAGAATCGGGATCAGGCGGCGAGCTTCTTGGATTTCAGCGCCGCGAGAATGTTCTGCGGCGAGGAGACACCGTAGGGATCGCTGTCGCAATTGTCGGAGTAGCCTTCCTCTTCGAACCACTGCTCGACAACGCCGTTGTTGACGACGGCGGCATAGCGCCAGGAGCGCATTCCGAAGCCGAGATTGTCCTTGGCGACGAGCATGCCCATCTTGCGGGTGAACTCGCCCGAACCGTCCGGAATGAGCTTGACGTTCTCGAGGCCCTGCGATTTGCCCCAGGCGTTCATCACGAAGGCGTCGTTGACGGAGACGCAGTAGATCTCGTCGATCCCGAGACCCCGGAATTCGGAGGTGAGCTTTTCGAAGTCCGGCAACTGGTAGGTCGAGCAGGTCGGGGTGAAAGCACCCGGCAGCGAAAACAGCACGACGCGCTTGCCGGCGAAGTAGTCGTCCGAGGTAACGTCCTGCCAGCGGAACGGATTGGAACCGCCGACGGACTCGTCGCGGACGCGGGTGCGGAAGGTTACAGCGGGAACTTTTCTGCCGAGCATCATCATCTCCTAAGAACTGGCTGCCGGCGGCGCAGTCTTGGGAGGACAGACGCACCGGCGAAATCGAGTGCCCTTCCTAACGAAATTTCCGCTGCAGTGCAGCATCAAAGCGACGGTTCGAGGCCTCCCGCATGGCAGCCATGCGGCCGATGCATGGCTGTTCGGCTCAGAACAGGAAATAGCGCTGCGCCATCGGCAGCACCGTCGCCGGCTCGCAGGTCAGGAGCTCGCCGTCGGCGCGGACCTCGTAGGTTTCCGGGTCTACCTCGATATGCGGCGTCAGGCTGTTGTGGATCATCGACGCCTTGCCGATGCCGCCGCGGGTGTTCTGGACGGCGACCAGCTCCTTGGCGACGCCGAGCCTGCCGGCAAGCCCGGCATCGAGCGACGCCTGCGAGACGAAGGTGACCGAGGAGTTGGTCCGGCTCTTTCCATAGGCGCCGAACATCGGCCGGTAGTGGACCGGCTGCGGCGTGGGGATGGAGGCGTTCGGGTCGCCCATGGGGGCTGCTGCGATCGTGCCGCCGAGGAGCACCATGTCGGGTTTCACGCCGAAGAAGGCCGGATTCCAGAGGACCAGATCGGCGCGCTTGCCGACCTCGAGCGAGCCGATCTCGTGGCTGAGACCGTGGGCGATCGCCGGGTTGATCGTGTATTTGGCGATATAGCGCTTGACGCGGAAATTGTCGTTGTCGCCGGTCTCCTCCTGGAGCCGTCCGCGCTGGCGCTTCATCTTGTCGGCGGTCTGCCAGGTGCGGATCGCCACCTCGCCGACGCGCCCCATCGCCTGGCTGTCGGAGGAAATGATCGAGAAGGCGCCGATATCGTGGAGGATATCCTCCGCTGCGATCGTCTCCTTGCGGATACGGCTTTCGGCGAAGGCGATGTCTTCCGGAATGGTGGGCGACAGGTGATGGCAGACCATCAGCATGTCGAGATGTTCCGCAAGCGTGTTCACCGTATAGGGCCGCGTCGGATTGGTGGAGGACGGGATGACGTTCGGCTGGCCGCAGATCCTGATGATATCGGGCGCATGCCCACCGCCGGCGCCTTCCGTGTGATAGGCATGGATCGTCCGGCCCTTGATCGCCGCAATCGTATCCTCGACGAATCCGCTTTCGTTGAGGGTGTCGGTGTGGATCATAACCTGCACGTCGTATTCATCGGCCACGGAGAGGCAGCAGTCGATGGCGGCCGGCGTCGTGCCCCAATCCTCGTGCAGCTTCAGCGAAGTCGCGCCGCCGAGTACCATTTCAACGAGCGCTCCAGGCAGCGACGCGTTGCCCTTGCCCGCAAAGGCGAGATTCATCGGAAACGCATCGGCCGCTTCGATCATGCGGGCGATGTGCCAGGGTCCGGGCGTGCAGGTCGTGGCGAGCGTACCGTGCGCCGGTCCCGTCCCGCCGCCGAGCATGCATGTCAGGCCGCTCATCAGCGCCTCTTCGATCTGCTGCGGGCAGATGAAGTGTATATGGCTATCCATGCCCCCGGCCGTGACGATCTTGCCCTCGCCGGCGATAACCTCCGTACCCGGACCGACGATAATGGTGACGCCCGGCTGCGTGTCCGGATTGCCGGCCTTGCCGATTGCCGCGATCCGCCCGTCCTTCAGCCCGATATCCGCCTTCACGATTCCCCAATGATCGAGGATCAGCGCATTGGTGATCACCGTGTCGACCGCGCCGCCTTCGCGCGTCACCTGGCTCTGGCCCATGCCGTCGCGGATGACCTTGCCGCCCCCGAACTTCACCTCCTCGCCATGCGTGGTGAAGTCCTTTTCGACCTCGATGAAGAGCTCGGTGTCGGCGAGGCGCACCTTGTCGCCTACGGTCGGACCGAACATGTTGGCATAGGCCGCGCGCGACATTCTGTAGGACATGGTTCAGGCTCCCTGAGGCAAATCTGAAGAGACAAATGGATGAAGCCTGCGAAGCCGCCCTTGCGCTGCGAGCGCATCGACATAGCGGCGCTCGGCGGCAAACGGGTGCCACTGCCAGCCGATATGGCCGAAGCCGGCAAGCACCACATCGTCGCCGGCTGCGGCAAAGCTCGACACGATGTCGGAAATGACCACCAAGCCGCTCGACGGCGCGACATAAGGCGACGGCGCGAAGCGGGCGAGATCGCGCTCAAGCCGGTCATGCGTCTCGGCCGCGATGACCCGGTGCTTGCGTGCCGTAGCCCGCGCGAAGCTCTCGAAGCCGGCCGTATAGTCGTCGCAGAAATCGTCGAGATCCGGATGTGTCTCGGCAAGTGCTGCCCGCATCGCGGCGAACCTGGCTCCGGCGCGGACGCTCCATAGCTCGCGTGCCTGCCGGACCGGCTCGCTCGTCTTCCAGCGCCCGCCGGCAAGCATTGACAGTGCCGGGCGGCCGGTGTTGCAGACGGCGATGATATCGGTCCTGCTGCCGCCCTTCCCGACCGAGCGGCAATCGTTGAAACGGATCACCAGATCGGCTGCATCGATCGTCGCGGCAGCGCCCTCGGGCACGTCACCATTGCCAACGATCATGATGACGCGGCCGCTTTGCAATGATCAATTCTCCGAAGATTCCATGAGTTTCTTGAGCTCGGCCGTGCGCTTGCGTGTCAGCTCTGCGAGGCAACCGGAGACCAGCATGGGCTCCATCGAGCCCCCCCTCGCCTCGAACCCGGCGAGTTCGCATTGGCCGTCGCGATAGCCGATCCAGGCGCGCTGGGCTTTTTTCAGTGCCTCGAGCGCTCCGACGTAAGCCGCGTCGATGCCGCCAAGCTCCTTGTCGGTCGCCTGCATGGCCGCGACCGCAAGGCGGTAGGTCTTGTTCAGCTCCGCATCCGCCGCCCGGTAGTCCTGATCGGCGCATATGTTGAGATCCATCTGGGTCACGGCCTTCCCGCAATCCGGCTCGGGCTGTTGCGCATAGGCGGAAGCCGTGCAGCACAACAACAGGCTCAAAGCAGGAGCGGCCCCTCTCATAGCTTCCCCATGACCTGCTGGCGGAAGCCGAAAACCTCGCGCTTTCCCGAAAGCGGGATGAGCGTCACCTGCCGTGTCTGTCCAGGCTCGAAGCGGACGGCCGTACCCGCAGGGATGTCGAGCCGCTTGCCGCGCGCGGCGTCACGGTCGAAGATCAGGCCCGGATTAGTCTCGGCGAAATGATAATGGCTGCCGACCTGCACCGGTCGGTCCCCGGAGTTGGCAACCTCGATGCTGACGGTTTCGAGGCCCGCATTCAACTCGATCTCACCGGCGGCGGCGATAATCTCACCTGGAATCATGCTCGTTCCCCTCAGACGGCTCGTTCGGGCGCACAGCCTTCGGGCTTCAGGACGCGCTCCGTCGATGCCGGATATTTCTTCAGCATTGCCACAGGCCGCACCGGGCGCCGGACCAGTTCGCCTCCGCAATTCGGGCAAGTCCCGCCAAGCTTCGTTTCCGCACAGCCGGCGCAAAAAGTACACTCGAAGGTGCAGATCATCGCATGGTCGCTATCGGGTGGCAGGTCTCGATTGCAGCATTCGCAGTTTGGACGCAGGCTGAGCATGGTGCCTCCTCGCTAGCGGATAGGCTCGTGGACGGTGACGAGCTTCGTCCCGTCGGGAAAAGTCGCCTCGACCTGGATGTCGTGGATCATCTCCGCAATGCCCTCCATCACCTGATCGCGGGTAAGAACATGGGCGCCTGCCTCCATCAGATCGGCGACGGAACGGCCGTCTCTCGCGCCTTCCACGACGAAGTCGGTGATGAGGGCGATAGCCTCGGGATGATTGAGCTTCACGCCCCGCTCGAGCCGCCGCCGCGCGACCATCGCCGCCATGGAAATCAACAGCTTGTCTTTTTCGCGCGGAGTGAGATTCATGCGTCGCCGTCCAGATCGATTGCAGGGATCAGAGAGTCCAGACTTTCGGCACAGACGCGTCTTTACGCAAGTGCGAAATGAGCGGGATCAGGATTTTTCTGAGCGCGAACCCATCGGCCGCAGCAAGGCGGGCGACGATCTTGTCCCGACCGCCGACTTGGTAATGGCTGACGCCGGACAGGGCATGTCCCGCGAGCGCCAGACGCATTCTGGAAAGCTGCGACTCGCAATCCGGCGCGGCATAGACGAGGGTCGCGAAGGCGGAAGCGCCGTCGAGGACCGCTCGCCGCGACGCAAGCGCCGCGACGTCTCCGGCCAAGGCGAGGTTCTCTGCGTGAATCAGCCTGCCGCCGCTTCGAATTCGCCAATTGTCGCGGAAGAGGCCGGCGCGCACCTCCTCGCCCATGGCCTTGCGGCCGATCAGAACTGCCTCCACCGCGAGAAAGGATGCGTCGGCGGCGAGGTCGACCTCCAGGCTCCGCGACAGGGCCGACCGATCGAACAGAATCGTCTCCTGCGGCAGCCAGTCGACGTGAGCGCCGGCGGCGACCGCTATGCGCGTCGCAATCTCGGCCGTGCCGGCGCTTGCCTTGTAGATCTTCTCGCAGGCCTGCGTCGTCAGCGTGAGTTTCGTGCCTTCTCCCGCCCTGAATTCCCAGGAAAGCCGGTCACCGCCCGTCACGCCGCCCGACGAATTGATGAGCACGGCCTCCATCGAGGCATCGAAGGTTCTGGGCAGACGGATCTTCGCACAGCCTTCCTGGTAGAGCTCGGCGATGCGCGTGCGTCCGCCTTCGGCCTTGGCGACGAGCCGCCCCTCTCCTCTCGCCCGCTGCGGTGCGATGATCGCTGCCGTTTCCATGGACGTTCGCCGAAGCTCCCCTTGGGACGGGTTTTCGCCCGAACCGCGTTGCAGAAGTCAAACCATTGTTTCACAGGAAGAGCCGAAGCCTCGCAAAAGCGAGGAGGCCGACACGTCTAAAACCCGCTCCACGGCCTGCGGCCAGCGGCGAGTGATAAGAATGCGCGGCTTGGCGGTCATCATATGTCTCCCGGAATCCTTCCGGATAGTGCATGAAATCGAGCCGATGGGTAGCCGGTCGGATACAAAAAGGGCACCCGAGGGTGCCCTTTTCAGCTGCTTTGCATTCCCGCTGGCTCAGGACCTTGCGAAGTCGAGCAGGTCCTTGTTGAGCTGGTCCTTGTGGGTATCCGTGATGCCGTGCGGCGCACCCGGATAGACCTTCAACTCGGCTTGAGGCACCAGCTTCTTGGAGGCACGGGCGGCAGCATCGATCGGCACGACCTGGTCGTCGTCGCCGTGTATGATGAGCGTCGGCACGTCGAATTTCTTCAAGTCTTCCGTGAAATCCGTCTGCGAAAAGGCGACGATGGAGTCATAGGCGTTCTTGTGACCGGCCGTCATGCCCTGCAGCCAGAAGCTGTCGATCATGCCCTGTGAAGGTTTCGCGCCGGGCCGGTTGAAGCCGAAGAACGGGCCCGAGGCGATGTCCCGGTAAAGCTGCGAGCGATCGGCGAGGCTGGCGGCCTGCAGGCCATCGAAGACCTCCTTCGGCAGACCGCCGGGGTTGTCGTCGGTCTTGACCATCAAGGGCGGCACTGCCGAGATCAGTCCTGCCTTGGCGACGCGGGCGGTCCCGTGGCGTCCGATATAGCGGGCGACTTCGCCGCCGCCGGTCGAGAAGCCGGCAAGGAAGATGTCCTTGAGGTCCAGCGTTTCGATCAGATCGGCGAGATCGTCGGCGTAATGGTCCATGTCGTTGCCGTCCCATGGCTGGCTCGAGCGGCCGTGGCCGCGGCGGTCATGGGTGACGACCCGAAAGCCGTTACTGGCGAGATAGAAGGCCTGTGCCTCCCAGCTGTCCGACGAAAGCGGCCAGCCGTGACTGAGGACGACCACCGGTCCGTCCTTCGGACCCCAGTCCTTGTAGTAGATCTCGACGCCATCACGCGTGTTGATCCTGCTGCCGGTTACTCTCGTGGCCGCCGCACCGGCTTGCGGCTCGGCGCCACCGGCGACGGCCGGGCTGGTGGCCGAGAGTGCGGCCGCGGCGGTAGCGGCGCCGATTGCGCCTGCCAGAATTTCTCTGCGGGAGACGTCGTTCGTGGTTGTCTTCGCCTGAGCCTTGGTCATTGGAAATGCTCCTTTCCCTGAAATCCGATCAAAATTCACACGATCCGATCATCGCCGCGGCCGTTAAATAGGCAACAATTAAATCGTGCACGATATTTATCGCGGACTGCGGCAGACGTCAATACCTTGCGATTATATCGCGAACGATTTATTATAGTCGGAAAGACAATCGGGACCGAAGCGATGGCAAAGGCAAACCTCCCTCCTTCGGAGGAACTCATGAAGCTCGACAACTTCCTGTGCTTCGCGATCTACTCCGCAAATCACGCCTTCACGCGTGTCTACAAGCCGCTCCTCGACGAGCTCGACCTGACCTACCCGCAATACCTCGTGATGGTGGCTCTTTGGGAAAAGGACGACCAGACCGTCGGCAGTCTGGGCGAGAAGCTGTTCCTGGAGTCGAGCACGCTCACTCCCATGCTGAAGCGGCTGGAAGCCATGGGCTACATTTTGCGCACCCGCGACAAGGCCGATGAGCGGCAAGTGCGCGTGCGCCTGGCCGAGACGGGCCGCGCGCTCCGGGAAAAAGCAAGCCGCGTCCCGATCGGCATTGCCGATGCGACGGGGATGGAGCCGGCAGAGGTCGCCCGGCTGAAACAAGAGATCGCGGCTCTCCGGGCATCGCTGCTGCGATAAAGTGCATCATTGAACAGGAAGCGTCGGCGCTCGAACACCAGCGCTAAGCCGATAACACCAAGACCGAATAGTCACCGCTCGGCGAAGGAGGCGGCGATGGCGCTGATGGATCGGAACAGGACGAAGGGATCTTCCTTCGAGGGCGTGAAACCACGCCTCTGCCAGAACAGCGAAGCCTCGACGTCAATCGCATTAACCATCACAGCGCGGCCGCCGATAAGGCTGGCCGCCCGGACGCAGCGTTGTAGCGCGTGCTTCGCCAGACCCGTCCCGATACCCAAGCCTGCCCACTGAGTGTCGGTGGCGAGTTGGCCGAGAAGGAGGCAGGGAACGGGATCAGGTGGCTGGCCAGTGCGGATCGAACGCGGAAGGACCGACGGCACGACCGCCGTGGGCGCCAGACCGTAGTAGCCGACGGCACGGCCTTCCTCATGCACCACGAGAACGGCAGTGAACCCCCTCTCCTGATTGGTCAGGGCGCGCGTTTTCAGCCAGTGATCGAGCGACGGCTTGCCACACGAGAATTGCGAGACATCATGCGCTGCGGAGAGCGGCTCGGGAACGGATAGCACCGGGTATTACCGTCTCGGAACGTAGCCAGGCTCCCATGGAGCAGGCCGTTTGGCCAGCTCGACCATCTCGGGAACAGGTTCGGCCGGAGCGGACAGGGCCTCCATGAAGGCGGCAAAACTGTCGGGGCTCATCCGGATCGGGCTTTGCTCCATGACCACTTCCTCGGCCGCGCGCACCGCCGCATCGCGCACGAATTCGGTGCGCGAGCGTCCCCGCAGGCTGGCAGCGCGATCAATCATCGCCACGTCTGCTTCGGGCAGGCGCATCGAGATGGGATATTCCTTGCGTTCCGCTGTGCTGGCCATCATTCGTCTCCTTCGGGGGAATATAGGGGTTTGTATCGCATACTGCAATACGAGATGGTCAATTCAATGGCCGAAGTTGTCGGCGAGAGGCGGGACGGAGCGGGATATGGCGATGCCAAGGCGGGAATCCCATAGGTCATCGTGCTATACCACAGTGCGCGATAGCGCGGTGGCCGCCCCCCCCGCGGCAATCCGGACCCGCGCTGGCTGCGCGTGGTCGATTTCCTGGCACGGCAGTTGGCAAGGGAATGCTATGCTCAAGAATACAGATGACGAAGCGACGGAGGAAGCGCACTACCTGATGCTTCGGAGCGAATCTCAGTGAAGGTTGCCGTTTACGCCCGCTATTCCTCGGACCAGCAGCGCAAGGCCTCGATCGCCGACCAGCTCCGCAAGTGCCGGCTACGGGCCGACCATTCCATCTCCTGCTCCAGCATGATCCAGCGGCCCGGCCTCCAGGCGCTGGTCATGGATTCCGTGCGCGGCCGCTTCGATATGGTGCTTGCCGAGGCGCTGGATCGCGTCAGCCGCGACAAGAGTGCGCCCATGCCGGGCGCACAACGGCAGAAGGCCCGGCGTTTGCCGCCGGGCCTTCCAGATCGCCTGTAAGAAGAACTATTCGTTCTGGAAGTAGCTGAACTTTCCGTCGTCACCCTTCTTCCAGGTGTACATGACGTAGTCCGGGCGGGTGATGTCGCCCTTTTCGTCGAAGCCGAGCTCGCCGATTGCCGTCTTGAACGGGCCTTTGGCCTTGATGGCTTCGGCGACCGCCTGCGGATCGGTGTTGCCGGCGGCCTTGGCGCCTTCTGCGATCACCTGAAGGGCCGCATAGGCATAGAGCGTGTAGGCTTCAGGCTCGAAGCCGGCGGCGCGGAACTTCTCGACGAGGTCCTTGGCAGCCGGGCTCTTGCGCGGGTCCGGTGCGAAGGTCATCAGCGTGCCGTCGACCGCATCGCCGGCAATCGAGGCCAGTTCGTTCGAGACGATGCCGTCGCCCGACATCATCGTCGCGTTCAGGCCCTGGTCCTTCATCTGGCGCATGATCAGGCCGGCTTCCGTGTGCAGACCGCCGTAATAGACGATCGAGACACCAGCCTGTTTCATCTTGGCGATAAGTGCGGAGAAGTCCTTGTCGCCGGTGTTGATGCCTTCATAGAGCGCCTCGGTGACGCCGGCTTCGTTCATCGACTTCTTGGTCTCGTCGGCAAGGCCCTGACCATAGGGGGTCTTGTCGTGAATGACGGCGACTTTTGCGTCCTTGAAATTGGCCGCGATATAAGCGCCCGCAACGGCGCCCTGCTGGTCGTCACGGCCACAGGTGCGGAAGGTGTTCCACAGGCCACGTTCGGTATATTGCGGGTTGGTCGAGGCCGGCGTCACCTGCAGGATGCCGTTTTCCGCATAGATTTCCGATGCGGGAATCGAGACGCCCGAGTTGAAGTGACCAACGACGAATTTCACGCCATCGGCCACGAATTTCTGGGCGACGGAAACACCCTGCTTGGGATCCGAAACGTCGTCGCCGAGTACGACCTTGATCTGTTCCCCATTGATGCCGCCTGCAGCATTGATGTCCTCGGCCGCCTGCTCTGCACCTTTCTGGATCTGCGCGCCGAAGGCGGCGTTCGGACCAGTCAACGGAGCTCCGACACCGACCAGGATGTCAGCCCACGCGGTGCCGCTGAAGGCGACCATTGCTGTCAGCGCAACGGCCGACAGAAGAGACTTTTTCATCTTGTTACTCCCAAATATTCGAGCGGGTCTCGTTTCATAAGCCTGCGCAATGCCCACCATCATTGCGCCGGTGTTCTTTCGCACCGGCCGCGGACCGGCACGCGCCGTTCCCTTATTTTGCCTTCCAGGAGAAAGGCGAAGTTTTTTCATAAAGCCAATAGTACATGCTGGCCATTTGCTTGGTCCGATAGTAACGGAAACCAGCGGCAGCAAACAATAAAAGGACGACCGTGTCCACTACATAGTATTGCAGGGTGAACATCGTTCCGTTGAAAAGCGCATGGTGGATGAACCGGATGCCCCAGCCCAAAAGTGCGACATAAATCACGAGCCGCGGAACGTCACCCCAGCTTTCCGCGACGCTCTTGCCGGTCCGCCACGCGGTCCAGCCCCCGAGAACGCAGGTGATGAAAACAAACTGCCAGATCGAGGCTTCTTCGTAGAGAATTCCGTGCATCTCACTCAACTCCACACCCGGCGGATCAATGGCGGCCGCCTTCGAGATAGGCCGCGCGAACCTCCGGATTGGCGAGGAGGTCCTTGCCTGACCCGCTCATCGTCACACGGCCGTTGACCATTACATAGCCTCGATCGGAAAGCTTGAGCGCTCCGAAGGCGTTCTGTTCGACGAGGAACACGGTGAGGCCCTCGGTCTTGTTGAGCACCTTGATCGCTTCGAAGATACCTTTGACGATCAATGGCGCAAGCCCGAGCGACGGCTCGTCGAGCAGCAGGAGCTTCGGACGGGCCATCAGAGCACGGCCGATCGACAACATCTGCTGCTCGCCTCCCGAAAGCGTCCCCCCACGCTGCGCCTGCCGCTCCTTGAGCCGCGGGAAAAGCGTGAAGACCTTCTCCACGTCTTCCTTGAAGTGCTTCAGATTGTCGAGGCTCGCACCCATCTGGAGGTTTTCGAGCACCGTCATGCGTGGGAAAATCCGGCGCCCTTCCGGCGACTGGGCAATCCTCAGACGCGCGATCTCATGCGTGGGCAGACGCGTGATGTCCTGGCCGTCGAAGTGAACCGAGCCGGTGCGCGCCTGCGGGCTGCCGCAGATCGTCATCATGAGCGTCGATTTCCCGGCGCCGTTGGCGCCGATCAGCGCGACGATCTCGCCACGATGGACCTCCATGTCCACGCCGCTCAGCGCGCGGATATTGCCGTAATAGGTCTCGACGCCTCTCACATGCAGCAGGGGCGCAGTCATTGTCCGGGCCCCCCACGCTCGCCTTCGATTTCCTCGATTTCTCCGATCACCTCTTCAACCTCTTCGTCCTCGACACCCAGATAGGCCGCAATGACCTTTGGATCGTTCTTCACGAAGTCCGGGGTGCCGTCGGAAATCTTCTGACCGTATTCGAGCACGACGACGTGATCCGATATTTCCATCACAACGGACATATCGTGCTCGATCAACAGGATGGAGGTGCCGGTATCGCGCCGGATCTCTTGGAGCAGTTCATTGAGGGCGAGCGATTCGCGCGGATTGAGACCCGCCGCGGGCTCGTCCAGGCAGAGAAGCTCCGGCCCGGTACACATTGCGCGGGCGATCTCGAGCCGCCGCTGGGCACCATAGGGCAGGTCGCCGGCCGGATCGTCGGCTCGCTCGGTCAGCGATGCCTTTTCGAGCCAGTGCCTGGCGAGCTCGATCGATTCCCTGGATGCTTCGCGATAGGCCGGGAAGCCGAACAGGCCGAGAATGGTATAGCCGGACGCCCGCATCAGCTTGTTGTGCTGGGCAACGAGCAGGTTTTCGAGCACCGTCAGACCCGAGAACATGCGGATGTTCTGGAAGGTCCGAGCCACCTTGGCCTTTTTGGTGATTTCAAAATCCGGCAGCCGTTCCAGAAGGAATTCGGCACCCGACTTCTGCCGCATGGTGATCATGCCCATCGTCGGTTTGTAGAAACCGGTGATGCAGTTGAACACCGTCGTCTTGCCCGCTCCGTTCGGACCGATCAGCGCTGTGATCTCGCCACGCTCCGCCTCGAAGGAGAAGTCGTTGATGGCCATGAGACCGCCGAAGCGCATCGACAGGCGTTCAACCTTGAGGATGGGATCTTTTGTCATGGTGTCGGTCCCAAAGGCCATCAGCCGTGCCCCTCTTTGGTGAAGCTGCCGGAGATTGCCCTGCGTTCGCGCAGGAACGCGGTCGGCTCGCGTGATCCGACGAAGCCGCGCGGCTTCCAGACCATGACGACGACCATGGCGAGGCCGAAGATCAGCATGCGATAGAGTTCCGGCGTGAAGGTCGGTCCGAAGATCATCTTGAGGAAGGTCAGTTCACGCAGGATTTCCGTGCCGCCGATCATGACGACGGCGGCAATGGCGATACCCGTCAGCGAGCCCATGCCGCCGAGAACCACGATGGCGAGGATAACGGCCGATTCCAGGAAGACGAAGGATTCCGGCGAGACGAATCCCTGGCGCACCGCGAAGAACGAACCGGCAAAGCCGCCGAACATCGCGCCCGTCGCAAACGCCGTCAGCTTGGTGGTGACGGTGTTGATGCCGAGGGAACGGCAGGCGATCTCGTCTTCACGCAATGCCTCCCAGGCGCGGCCGATGGGCATCCGGCGCAGCCGGATCGTGACGAACGCCGTCAGCAGGGCAAGACCGAGGATCAGATAGAACAGGAAGATCTTGTAATAGGCCGAAGACATCGGCAGGCCCATCATTGCCGCGAAGCCGTCCTTCGTGGCATCGAACTTGATACCGAAGAGCGTCGCCTTGGCGATGCCGGAAACGCCGAACGTGCCTTTGGTGACTTCCGTCCAATTGATCAGCACGAGGCGGATGATCTCACCGAAGGCGAGGGTCACGATCGCGAGGTAATCACCCCTGAGGCGCAGCACCGGAAAGCCGAGAACGACGCCCCAGCAGGCGGCGAGAAGGCCGGCAATCGGCAGCAGCACCCAGAAGGACAGGCCGAAATAGCTGGAGAGCAGCGCGTAGGAATAGGCACCGACGGCATAGAAGGCCACATAGCCGAGATCGAGCAGCCCGGCGAGACCGACGACGATGTTGAGGCCCCAGGCAAGCATCACGTAGATGAGGATCTGAATGCCGAAATTGTCGACCCATTTCAGCGATCCCTGGACGCCCACGAGCGCGACGATCACCGGTGGGTAGAACAGCAGCAGGATGACCGCGATCTTCGACCAGTTGCGGCTGAAGAAGGTCTCCTCCTTCACCACATCGGGCGCGGCCGCCTTTGCCGCCTTGCGCTGCGCCAGCCGCGGCTGGACATAGGCGACCATGAGAAAGCGGCCGACCATGGCGATGGCCACGAAGGTCGCAAGCAGGCCAAATCGCGGCGTGAGGATGAGCTCGTTGCGGATGTTCTGGTCGGTCTTGAGGCCGACGAAGAGCACGAACATTCCGAGCGTGATGAGGCCCGCAAAGACAGCCTCGCGGAGCGCCCGCGCCGTCAGCTCGCTGCCGGCGCTTGCGGTTGTGGATGCGACATTTGCCATGGAACTATACCTTCTCGACTTCCGGTCGTCCGAGAATACCCGACGGCTTGAAGATCAGGACGATCGCGAGAATAGAGAAGGTCGCGACATCCTTGTAGTCGATGGTGAAGTAGGCGGACCACAGCGACTCGATGAGGCCTATCAGCAAGCCGCCGAGCACGGCGCCGGGCAGCGACCCGATCCCACCGAGAACGGCAGCGGTAAACGCCTTGACTCCCGGGGCGAAACCGTCGGTGAAGACGACCACGCCGTAATACATCAGATACATGGTCCCGGCGACGGCGGCGAGGGCGGCGCCCATGATGAAGGTCACCGAGATCGTGCGGTCGACATCGACACCGAGCAGCGCCGCCATCTTGCGGTCCTGTTCGGTCGCACGCTGGGCCCGGCCGAGCGGAGTTCGGTTGACGATGTACCAGAAGACCGAGAGCAGGATTGCCGTGATGACGACGATGATGATCTGCTTCAGAGAAACCGAGATGCCGAACAGGTCATAGACCGAGGAGACCAGAGGCGGGATAGGCTTGTTCCGCGGGCCCTGCGTCACCTGGATGAAGTTCGACAGCACGATCGACATGCCGATCGCCGTGATCAGCGGCGCCAGACGGAAGGAACCGCGAAGCGGGCGATAGGCCACGCGTTCGATGGTCCAGTTCCAAAGCGCAGCCGTCAGCATACCGACGACCATCATGATCAAAAGCGCCAGTACAACCGGCACGCCGGCAATGAAAGTCGTGAGAAGCAAGAAGACGATCAATGCGGCAAAGCCGCCAAGCATGAAGATATCGCCGTGGGCGAAGTTGATCATGCCGATGATGCCGTAGACCATGGTATAACCGATCGCGATCATACCATAAATAGACCCAAGCGTCAGCCCGTTGACGAGCTGCTGGACAAAATACTCCATCAATCTTCCCCTGGACCGGATCCTGTCGGTCCGATCTCTTGTTTTTTAATACTCGTTTTCGAGCATGTGCTAGGCCCGATTTCATACCGCTTTCAATTGAAAATGAAAGCTAAAAAATGCGCCACCACCAAATTGTTCCGCGATAAAATCGATTTGACACTTTTCGAGCCGGAAAAATGAAAATTTCAGCAGCATTCGCTTGCGAAATAGCCTCCTTCGGCAGCAAAGGGCAGAAAGCGGCAATGAAGCGGGGCGCATTACCGTGGGCGGAAGCCCCATCCCGCCGCGGCAAATGACCCGCGCAGCAATTCAAGTGCTACAGTGGCCGTTGCCCGTCTGATAAGAGGCGAAGCGCTCCAAAGCGAATCGCCTCGACCGCAAGAACAGGAAGCAATGCTGGACATACTGGAGACATCGGCGCTCGCCGCCGGACAAGCAATCCTGGAAATTTACCGGGCCGGGCCGGCCGTCACCTACAAGGCTGACGCCTCGCCCGTGACCGATGCGGACCACCGCGCCGAGCAGATCATCCTTGCCGATTTGGCGGCCGCCTTCCCGGATATACCGGTCGTCGCGGAGGAGGAGGTCGCCGCAGGCCACGTTGCCGATATCGCCGGAACGCGCTTCTTCCTCGTCGACCCGCTGGACGGCACGAAGGAATTCGTCGAGCGCAACAGCCATTTCACCGTCAATATCGGCCTCATAGAAAGCGGCGCACCCGTCGCCGGCGTCGTCTATGCACCGGCTCTCGGCCTCATCTATTCGGCGGCTGCGGGCATGGCGAAGAAGGCGGTGGTCGGGGATGGCCAGGTAACGGGCGAATGGACCACCATCGGCTGCCGCCGCTGCGGCGACCGGCCGATGGCGCTGACCAGCCGCTGGCACAACAGCCCCGAAACGATCTCCTTCCTCACCGATCAGGACATCAGCGACCATGAGGCCGTCGGCTCGTCGCTGAAGTTTTGCCTGCTGGCGGAAGGCATTGCCGACATCTATCCGCGCTTCAGCCGGACGATGGAGTGGGACACCGCGGCAGGCGACGCGATCCTGAGGGCGGCAGGTGGCCAGACACTGACAATGGCGGGCAATCCGCTCGGCTACGGCAAGCGCAATCAACCGGATGACAGCGACTTCGCCAATCCCTGGTTCATCTCGCGCGGCAGGGCGTAGGCCGCAACGGCAGTCACATGTCTCTTGAAGAGGCGGCCGTGGCGATGAGGCTGCTGAGCGTTCCCTCGCTGAAGGGTTTGTCGATCCTCGGAACATCGCGAAGATGGCTCGGCAGCGCCAACAGTTCCCCGTAGCCACTGGTGAAGCCGAAGCTGATGCCCCGCGCCATCAGCGCATCGGCAACGGCAAAGCTCGTGTCGTCCCCCAGGTTGATGTCGAGAATTGCGAAATCGAACGTATGATCGGCGATGAGTTCCATCGCCTTTGCTCTGGTGGTGGCGACGTGAACGCTCGTCACCCCGAGAGCGACGAGCATCTCTTCCATGTCCAGAGCGATAAGGAAATTGTCCTCGAGGACGAGGACTGACTTGATGGCCGGCGGAACCTGACTGACTGGCATTATATCTGCATCCTCGGCCTCTCGTTTTTCCGAGACCATAAAGAAGCGGCTAATAGAACACCCGGGAGGCCGGGCGCATTTAAAAAAGACATGTTGTACGTAATTAGACGCATAACGATTCGCATCAAATCAGCGGCCGCTTCGGCTCGCTGAATCCGTCCCAGCCCGCAAGCGCAAGCAAGCCGTCGATATCGTGGACGGCGCAGCCCTTCTCGGCCCAGCGCAGGAGGCCCCTGGCAGCCAGCTTCTTCAGCGTCTTGTTGGTGTGGACGATCGAGAGGCCGAGCGTGTCGGCAACGTGTTGCTGCGTGACGGGAATAACAGTCCAGCCGCCGCGGAAGAGCTCCAGCGTGGCGGCTCTCTGGTAAAGAAAGGCGATGAGGTAGGCTGCCCGCTCCAGAGCGGAACGGCGGCCGATGCTCAGCAGATTCTCGTCCAGCATCCGCTCCTCACGCGCTGCGATCCAGGTCAGGTCGTAGGCGAGGTCGGGATGCTGCCTGTAAAGTTCGCCGAGCCTGTCGCGCTGGAAGACGCAGAGCACGACCGGCGAAAGCGCCTCGATCGAATGCTGCATCTCGCCCATGAGAGTGCCTTGCAGCCCGACGATATCGCCCGGCATCACGTAGTTCAGGATCTGCCGCCGGCCGTCATCGAGCATCTTGTAGCGAAAGCCCCATCCGGAAAGCACGGTGAACAGATGCTCGCTTTGCTCCCCCTCCGCGAGTATCGTCGCGCTCGCATCGAAGACGAGCTCGCCGATCTTGAAGTGGGAGACGAATGCAAGTTCTTCCGCCTTGAAGGGGCGAAACAGCGGAAGCGGGCGCAAGGGACACTCTTTGCAGGGCGTGCCTTTGTTGAATTTGCCTTCGGTTATCATGAGGTATCTCGAGGCCCGGCGGACCGGAGCGGATGGGGCAGACTTGACACACTAGCATGGCGCAAAAGAACGACAAGACCGAAGACGAAAGCTGGTGAACGCCGCCTCGGATCATGGACTTGCCCGCGGCCAGACCCTATGTCTGCCTCTATCCTTCGCTGGAGCGGGGCAGGAAAATGGGCGCGGTTTCCGCCCCTATCCCGCTCCGACCCGAATTCATGAACGTCATCTAGCAGGATTGAAGCCCATGTTGTCCTACTCCGCCATAGCCAAGAACAACGTCGCCGTCGTGACCGGCGCCGCCTCCGGCATCGGCCTTGCCTCGGCACGGCGGTTTGCGAGCCTCGGAATGAAAGTCGTGCTCGCGGATCTTGGCGGCGAAAAGCTGCAAGCAGCTGCAGCCGAGGTAGCGAAGGCGGCTCCGGGCGGCTCCGGCGATGTCGCCGCGGTCGAAACCGACGTGTCGCGGGCGGACGACCTCGTGGCTCTGGCGCGTGTCACGCAAGAGCGCTTCGGACACGTGCATGTGCTGATGAACAATGCCGGCATCCAGCCTGGCAGCTCTGTCTTCGGCCCGCTGGAAAACTGGGAGGCCGTGATCGGCGTAAATCTCTGGGGCGTCATCAACGGCTCGCGCATTTTCGCGCCGGCAATGGTCGCCCATGGAGAACCCGCGCTGATCATCAACACGGGGTCCAAGCAAGGCATCACCACGCCGCCCGGCGATCCCGCCTACAACCTTTCGAAAGCGGGCGTGAAGGTCTTCACCGAGGCCCTGCAGCACGAACTGCGCAATACCGAGGACTGCAAGGTCAATGCGCATCTGCTGATCCCCGGTTTCGTCTACACGTCCCTCACCGCGCAGGGACGCACCGAGAAGCCGGCAGGCGCCTGGACGCCGGAACAGACGGTGGACTTCATGATGGAGAGCCTTGCCCGCGGCGACTTCTATATCCTTTGCCCCGACAACGAGGTCGCGCGTTCAACGGATGAAAAGCGCATTCTTTGGGCAGCGGGAGACATCGTCGAAAACCGGCCGCCGCTTTCACGCTGGCACCCGGATTATGGCGAAGCCTTCCAGTCGTTTCTCGCCGGGACGACGGCAGGGAGGACAAAACCGTGACGAGCGGCATTCACCACATCACCCTGATCGCCCGCAAGGTACAGGCCAATGTCGATTTCTATGTCGGCTTCCTGGGGCTGCACCTCGTCAAGCGGACCGGCGGCTACGAAGATCCCAATCAGTTGCATCTCTTCTATGGCGACGCCGCGGGCTCGCCGGGCTCTCTCGTGAGTTTCCTGGTCTGGGAGGACGGCTCTCCGGGCCGGGTCGGTCACGGCCAGCCGAGCGAGATCGCCTTCGCCATTCCGCCTGACAGCATCGGCTACTGGATGACGCGAGCGCTGAAGTTCAACATCCAGGCAACCGGCCCGTCGCAGGAATTCGGCGAACCGGTCCTGCGTCTGAAGGACCCGGACGGCGTGATCGTCAAGCTGGTGGGAACGAACGCGCTTGCGGAGCCTGCGCCCTGGGCGGGACGCGACATCCCCGAAACGGACTCGATCCGCCGCTTACGCGGCGCGACGGTGCTCACGGAAAAACCGAAAGACACGGCGCACTTCCTTCAAAACCACTTCGGCTACACCGAGACCGGAGCGACGGAGAGCATCCGCCGCCTCACCTCGTCGTCCGGGGACGTGATCGATGTCCGCGATGCCGGCGGCTTCTGGAGTGCCGCCCCTGGTACCGGCACGATCGACCACATCGCCTTCCGCGCCCCCGATGAGGCGACCGTGCTTGCGGTGAGAGCCGATCTCGAGCAGGAGCACGCCGGCGCCACCAATGCGCATGACCGGAAATATTTCTTCTCGCTCTATGTGCGCGAGCCCGGCGGTGCGCTCTGCGAGCTCGCTACGGACGGGCCCGGCTTTACCGTCGACGAAGCTCCGGATGCTCTCGGCACGACGCTGTTCCTGCCCCCGCATCTGGCGAGCGATCCCACGGCAACGCTGGTCAGGCTGCCGCAATTTGCGCTGCCCGGCGAACCCAGGGTGCCGCAGCGCGAGCTTCCCTTCATCCATCGGTTCCACCGTCCGGAGAACGCGAACGATCGCACCTTCGTGCTGCTGCACGGCAGCGGCGGCAACGAAATCGATATGCTGCCCTTCGGCCGTCAGCTCGATCCGCATGCGACTCTCCTGGGCGTGCGCGGCCGCAGCACCGAGGAAGGCTTCCCGCGCTGGTTCCGGCGTTTTTCGATGACGAAATTCGACCAGCAGGACATTCGCTCGGAAGCGGAAGCGTTTGCCGCCTTCGTCGAGGGCGCGCGCGAGAGCTACGGCCTCGACCCGGAGAAAACCGTGTTCATCGGCTACTCGAACGGCGCCAACCTGCTCGCCGCGGTGCTGCATCTCCACCCGGGCATTGTCAGGAACGCGGTGCTGATGCGCGCGATGGCGGCGCTCGAAAGCGCGCCGGAACCGGACCTTGCCGGCACCAAAGTGCTGATGCTCACCGGCAAGGACGACCCCTACGGCAAGCACGCGCCGGAACTGAAGAGGGCGCTCAGGGCCAGCGGAGCCGATTTCGAGGAAGTCGACCTCGATACCGGCCACGGAATAGGCGTCGAAGACATCGCCGTTATCCGGCCCTGGCTCGCGGAATCCGGCCTCTGAGCGTCATGCCTTGCCGGCGACGTGATCGGCGAAGGCCTGTACGAAGCCGCGCAGCCTCTCCAGGGTCTGATCGTCCTTCAGCTGTCCGTCGCCGTCGAACAATGTATCGGCTTTCGGCACCATCAGCCGCTTGCCCGACCACATTTCGGCGCCGAGCGTCCGCATCACCGACAGCCAGGCGTTTTGGCTGAGAATGGTCCCGAAGCTTCCCGAAGATGCGCCGGCGAGCGCGAACGGCCGGCCGCCGAAGACCTTCTTTATGTCGGCTGGCGGGCGACTCAGCCAGTCGATCGCATTCTTGAAAACACCCGGGACCGAATTGTTGTATTCCGGCGTGAAGAAAATGACGCCGTCCGCCGCGACGATCTTCTGCTTCAGCGCTTCCGCAGCGGCCGGAACGCCGCTTTCGGCCTCCACGTCTCCGTCATACAGCGGAATGCCATGCAAGGTCGCGGTCTCGAATTCCACCCCGTCCGGCGCCACCGCTTGTGCGGCCTTGAGCAATGCAGTGTTGAAGGAGGCCTTCCGCAGACTGCCCGATATGCCGAGAAGCTTGGTCATGAACGACAAATTCCTTTCGCTGGCGCGATGCCGCGCAAATCCCGCGTCAGTCAAAAAACTAGCGGGCTCGCGGCAAAAGGAAAGCCGGAATCGCTTCCGGCTCTTCATGTCCCGGCCCGGCGAGAACGGCAGCCGTTACTCCAGAGGCTTCAGTCTCGCCTCGATCTGCGCCCTCTTCGGCTCGAGGAACGGCGGCAGCGATAGGCTTTCGCCGAGGGTTTCCATCGGTTCGTCGACCGCAAAGCCGGGCCCGTCTGTGGCGATCTCGAAAAGGATGCCGTTCGGCTCGCGGAAGTAGAGCGAACGGAAGTAGAAGCGCTCGACCTCGCCGCTCGACGGCAGGCGGAACTCGGCGAGCCGCTCCGTCCATCGATGCAGCGTTTCGACATCCGGTGCCCGGAACGCGACGTGGTGGACGGCGCCCGCCCCCTGGCGAGCGGCCGGCAGATCGGGCTGGACCGCTACATGCAGTTCCGCCGCCGGCCCACCCTCGCCCATCGAGAAGACATGCACCTCTCCGACACCGTCGGGCGACGGATAGCTCCGCAGTTCGGCCATGTTCATGACACGCGTCAGCACGAGCGTGGTGTTGCTGAGGTCCGGCACGCTGATGGTGATCGGCCCAAGGCCCTTGATCTGGTGCTCGGCCGGAACCCGGCTCCTTTCCCAAGGGTGGGACCGCGCCAATCCACCGTCGTCGACGAGCCGGAAGCGCTGGCCCTCGCCGTCCTCGAAATCGAGGGAGATACGGCCGTCGATTTCGGCGACCTCGCCGGAAGCGACCTCGAACTCATCGAAACGGCGCTTCCACCACCGCACCGTTTCTGCGCTGCCGACCCGAAGCCCGGTCCGCGAAATGCTGTGCGTGCCGCGTCCTTCGGGTCCGACCGGCCAGTCGAAGAAGGTCAGATCCGTGCCGGGGGTCGCCTGCCCGTCGGCATAGAAGAGATGATAGGCCGTCGTGTCGTCCTGGTTGACGGTCTTCTTGACCAGGCGGAGACCCAGCGTCCCCGTGTAGAAGCGCAGGTTCTCCGGCGCATTGGCGGTTATCGCGGTCAGATGGTGAATACCAGTCAGTTGCAAGCTCATGATTGCCTCCTATCGCTATGCTGCAGCGCCTTTTGCGTCAGTTGCGCGGCGCTGCAGGGCGGGCATTTCGGTTGAGCACAATATCGATCCGACCGAGCGTTTCCAAAAGGGGGACGACGCGAACAGATTGTTCTCCGAGTAAGAACGATCTGGCAGATCAGCCGCGTTTCAAGTCCATGAGATAAGTATTCTCCGCCCGGGAAATGGCAAATGCCTGCGGGTCGATTTCGGCGAAGATCAGGGTTTCATCCGCGGAACCGGCCTTTGCCAGTGCCTGGCCATCCGGTGACGCTATCAGCGAGAGTCCCGCAAAGGAAAACATGTCATCCGAACCGCAGTGATTGACATAGGCGACGAAGAGCTGGTTCTCGAAGGCCCGCGTCCGGATCATATGGTCGGTGATGAAAGTGCCGGACCATCCGGCCGGGAGGGCCGTCGGCACCAGCACCGCATCGGCACCCGCAAGCGCCAGGCGACGGACGTTTTCGGGGAATTCGACGTCGTAGCAGATCAGCATGCCGCAAGTGACGCCGCGATGTTTGAACAGACGCGTCGAGGGCTCCGCCGGCGTGAAGAGTGAACGCTCGTATTCGCCATAGAGGTGCGACTTCCGATAGACGATCGGGGTGGCGTCCCCGTCGACATGGACGGCGCTGTTGTAGATGGCACCCGCGTCCTGCTCCGCGAATCCGGCAACGATGGCGATGCCGGTTTGCAGCGAGATGCGCCCCAATTCTCGAACGATCGGCCCATCCGCCGGCTCCGCGAGCCTGCGGATGGCTTCCCCCGCGCCGTAGCCGGTGATTGCGAGCTCGGGGGCGACGAGCAGGCTCGCCCCCTTCCCGCAAGCCGCGATCGCCGCCCGCTCGATGCGGGCGAGATTGGCGGCCACGTCGCCGCCAATGCTCTTCATCTGCAGGGCAGCGAACTTCATCATTTTCCGTCCGACGACATGGCGCCGAGCAGCTTCGGCAGGTCTCCGAAGCGGGCGACGAGGCTGAAGATGACCGCGGCCGTCGTGACGAAGAGGATCGTCACGGAAGCCATGGTGGGCGTATAGCCGTAGCGAAGCGCGTTGAAGATCTTGATCGGCAGCGTCTCCATCGTGAAGCCGACGGTCATGTAGGCGACGATATACTCATTGAGCGACAGCACGAAGGCGAAGGCATAGCCGGAAACGATATAGGGCAGGATCAACGGCAGAACGACGGTGCGGAAGACCGTGCGGTCGTCCGCGCCCATCGTCGAGGCCGCCTCGATCAGCGAGCGGTCGATCGAGGTGAAGCCGAGAGACAGCGTGACGAGCGGCAGCGTCACGAAGAAGATCGCGTGGCTGACGACGGCGGTCCAGGGCTGGCCGTAAAAGCCGGCCGTCGCCCAGAAAGTGAGCAGGCCGAGCGCGGTGATGACCGGCGGCAGCGTGAAGGGCGCGACCCCCAGCAGCTGGAAGACGTTCGCCCATGGCGCGACGCGCCGCCAGAGGAACCAGGCAAGCGGCAGCGCGATCGCGACCGCAAGGGCGGCGGAAAGGAGCGCCAGCGTCACCGAGGCAAAAAGCGCGCTGCGCCATTCGGGGTTCAGGAAGATTTCCCCGTACCAGGATGTGGAGAAACCCTGGGGGGGAAAGGCGAGCGTCTGCTTGGCGTTGACCGAGACGCCGGCGACGACGATCAGCGGCAAAGCGAGAAAGAGCCCGATCAGGGAGAAGTAGACCTTGCGGAAAATGGTGCTCATGCCGCCTCTCCCTTCCGTCCCGCGATGACCGTTAGAGCCACCAGCCCAAGCGTCACCAGGACGAGAAACACCGCCATCGCCGCGGCGAAGGGCATGTTGGACTGATAGATCGCCTGATCGGTGATGAGCACCGACAACGTCCAGTGCTGCGGCCGGCCGAGGAGTTGCGGCAGGAGATAGGAGCCGAGCGCGAAGATGAAGACCATGATCAGCGTCGCGGTGATCGTGTTTCTCAGCGCCGGAACGACGACGGTGAAGAAGGCCCTGAGCGGCGAGGCACCGAGTGTGCGGGCGGCTTCCGTCAGTGTCGGGTCGAGGCGCACGAGCGCGGGGAAAAGCACGAGCACGGTATAGGGAAAGGCCTGATAGACCATGCCGGTCAGCACAGCGGCAAAACTCGGCGTGAGCGCCTTCGCCTCACCCATGAGCCCGAGCGCCACGAGGATGTTGGTAATGCCGGCCGTGCGCGAGAAAAGGGTGGACCATGCAAAACCGATGATGACTTCGGAGAGAGAAAGCACGGAGAGCAGAGCGACGAGCCACACGACCTGCACCCGGCGCGCCATACGCGTGAGCAGATAGGTGAAGGGCAGCGCCAAGACCACGCAGCACGCGGCGACCGCGATCGCCAGCATCAGGGAAAAGCCGAGCACGCCGCCGAAGAAGGCCGAGAGGAAGCGGGCATAATTGTCGTAGACGAAGGCCGGCGTATAGAAGCCGCCCTGCTGGCGCTGAAAGAAACTGACTGCGATCATCGTGCCGAAGGGCACCACGAAGAAGATCGTCAGCATTCCCGCGGGGAAGAGGATCGGCAGGTAATCACCGAAGGTTCGGGGCGGTTCGCGTCTCATCTGGCGAGCACCACACAGACATCGGGCGTGAGAGCGACGCCGACCTCTTGGCCGACCGTCACCTGCGGCCGGGCGCGCGGAGTCGAGACCGCGACGATCTGCCGGCCGGCGACATCGACGAATGTCTCGATCGTGCCCCCGAGGTCGCGCACGAAGGTCACCGTGCCGGAAAGCGCTCCGGTACCCGGCGCGGTCAGGTGCACGTCCTCCGGGCGGATCGAAAGCATCGCCTTCGCCGCGCCCGGCGGCAACTGCAGGCCCGGCACCGGCTGACCGAGCACCGTCACGCGGCCCGAAGTGTCCGCCTCCGCTTCGATCAGATTGGTCTGCCCGATAAAATCGGCGACGAAGCTGTCGGCCGGCCGGCGGTAGATCTCGATCGGCGAGGCAGCCTGCCGGATCTCGCCGCCGTTCATGACCACGACCGTATCGGCCATGGTCATCGCCTCGCGCTGGTCGTGGGTGACGACGATGGTGGTGATGCCGAGCTTCTGCTGCAACTGCCTGAGCTCGACCTGCATCGCCTCGCGCAGCTTGGCGTCGAGCGCCGACAGGGGCTCGTCGAGCAGAAAGAGCTTCGGCGAAATCGCCAGCGCCCGGGCTATCGCCACGCGCTGGCGCTGGCCGCCGGAGAGCTTCGAGACCGGTCGGTCGGCATAGCCCGACAGGTGAATCATCGAAAGCAGCTCGTCGACCCGTTTCCTCTGGTCTTCCTTGGGCGCGCCGCGGATGCGCAGCGGATAGGCGATATTCTCGCCGACGGTCAGGTGGGGAAACAGCGCCAGCGACTGGAACACCATGCCGAGATTGCGTTTATGCGTCGGAACCCGGGTGATGTCCTCGCCGTCGAGCCCTATGGAGCCCGAGGTCGGCAGGTCCAGACCTGCGATCATGCGCAAGAGCGTGGTCTTGCCGCAGCCCGACGGCCCGAGCATGCAGACGAATGTGCCGTGCGGCACCATCAAGTCGACATCGTTGACGGCCCTGAACGACCCGAATTCCTTGACGACGTTTTGAAGGGCAAGTCCCGACATATGTTCCCCGTTTCGCGCCTCATGCGCGGATGTCACCGGCCACGTCAGACGCTGCCGCGGTGACACTTTCAAAATTCCAAATCAGCTTATCCCCAAACCGCTTCCGGTTTAAGGTCGCGCAATACGCTGCGCCGCCCCGGGATACCGAGGCGGCCGCTCATGGCCGGCCTCAGCCGACGATCAGTTCCGTCCACTTCTGGTTCAGCCAATCCGACTTCGTCTGATAGAGATCGTAGCGCGGAACGATCGGCTCGATGTCCGAGGAGACGGCAGCGAATTCCTTATCCGTCAGATCGGTCGACTCGCGTTTGACCGTCGGCGAGGTGCCGACCTTGCGCGAGAGCGTCGCCTGAACCGCAGGCTGGCACATGTAGTCGATGAAGATGTGGGCTTCCTCGACCTTCTGCGACGCGCGCGAAAGCGCCCAGCAGCCGGAATCCTGGATGCCGCCCTCCTTGGGGAAGGTGGAACGCACCGGATGACCATCCGCCGCGGCAAGCCCCGTCACGTCGTGATAATATTGCCCCATCGGGATTTCGCCCGACTTCAGCGCCTGTTCGAACTGCGCTTCGTCGCGGTACCAGAGACGGACGTTCGGCTTCACTTCGGCGAGCTTTTCGAACGCTTTGAGAATCCCCTCTTCCGTGTCGAGCGCATTGGTGCCGCCCATGAAGGTCTTGGCTGTCACTTCGAGCAGGAAGGAGTTGGAGACCAGCGCCAGAAGGCCGAGCTTGTCGGCATTCGCCGGATCCCAGAACGCCTGCCACGAGGTCGGCGCCTCCTTGTAGACGTCGGTGTTGGTCACCAGCGTGATGTACCAGGAGACGGCGCCGATGCCGGCGATGCGGCCGTCCGGATATTTGTTGACGAAGCGGTCGAGCAGGTTCGAGCCGTTCTTGATCTTGGCCATGTCGATCGGCGTCCAGAGGTCGGTCGCCTGCCCTTTGAGCATCGCCACCTGAGACATCATGGAAACGTCGGCGGGCGCCTGGCCGGCGCGGGCGGCCTGTTCGAGCTGGACGAGCCATGCCTCGCCGGTGGGCTCGGCGACGGATTCGATCGCGATGCCGGTCGCCTTGGTGAATTCGGGGAAGATGTTCTTGTCGAAGGAGTCCTTGAAGTAGCCGCCGTAGACGCCGACCTTCAGCGACTTGTCCTGCGCCCTCAGCACCGCCGGCATTGCCAGCATCGACGCGCCGGCAAGCCCCGCGCCGAGCAGCGTGCGGCGCTTGATGGAATTGATGATCATCGCATGTCTCCTTTGTTTTTGGCGGATTGCGCCGCGTTCCCTTGTTCTAGTTGATTCCCTGCGCCCTTTGTCCCCGCTTCGCTTCAGCAAGGAAAATGATCTGGCAATAGATTATCGTGATCCGCTCGTGCCCGCCATGCGCATCGATTTCGGATCGTTCATCCGCGCATCAGCCCTTGCCGGCAACGGCCGGACTGAAGACCATCAGGCTCAGGATCTCGAAGAGTACCTGGGCGCCGGCATGGGCCGTATTGGTGGTCGTGTCGTATTGCGGCGCCACCTCGACGACGTCGCCGCCGACGAGATTGACGCCCTTCAGCCCGCGGATCAACTCCAGCACCTCACGCGTCGTCAGGCCTCCGACTTCCGGCGTACCGGTGCCCGGCGCGAAGCTCGGGTCGAGGCTGTCGACGTCGAAGGAGAGATAGGTCGGACCGTCGCCGACGATCTTCTTCGCCTTTTCGATGATCGCCGGAATACCCAGTCCGGTGACCTCCTCCGCATGAACGACCGTCATGCCGGACTCGTAGGAGAACTCCCACAGATACTCTGCCGAGCCGCGGATGCCGATCTGGATGACGCGGGTCGGGTCGAGCACGCCGTCGAGGACGGCGTTGCGGAACGGGCCGCCATGGTGGAACTTGGTCAGGTCAAAGGCGCCGCCAGTGTCGCAATGCGCGTCGATATGGATCATGCCGACAGGCTGCTTCTTGCCCACGGCCTTGAGGATCGGATGCGTGATCGAATGGTCGCCGCCGACGGAGAGCGGCACGACGCCCGCATCGACGATCTGGTTGATCCGCTTCTCGATGTCCTCGTGGCTGATTTCGAGCCGATAGCGGCTGCGGAAGGGAACATCGCCGATATCGGCGACCCTGAGATCGTGCACCGGTGCGCAGCCGAGCACGTGATTATAGGGCCCGATCCGCTCGATCGCGCGCAGCGCCCGTGGCCCGAAGCGCGATCCCGGGCGATTGGTGACGCCGAGATCCATGGGAACGCCGATCATCGCCACCTGAAGATTGCCGAAATCGGGCTCATCGGCATCGACCGGCATGTGAGGTGCGGTCAGGAATGTCGGAATGCCGGAATAGGGCGCCAGCCGCGTGCCGCTCTTCGTGAAAATCTTGTCCGCGACCTTGCGGAAGGTCGGATCGAAGAGCTCGCCGCCATGGCTCTCGCCATATTTCGCCTTCAATGCGTTGAGCTTCTGTTCATCCCAAGCCATGCGCCGGACCTCCGTATCGTTCGGCCGGGGCTGGCACATGATGCACCGCAAGTCACGACTTGCGGTGTGCCGATCTGAAGCGGCGCAATCAGGTTCCCCGGCTTTTGCCTTTGTTGCGCATATTAGGAGACAATTCTTCTGGAAAAGCAATTGACATTGTTATAGCGTTTGATGTGAGAAAAATTCACATAGATGCCGCCTCTCCGGAGCTTCTTCTTGTCGAGCCGCCTGCCTCCGCTGAATCCGCTGCGCGCCTTCGAGGCCACCGCCCGGCGCGGCTCCGTTTCCGCTGCGGCGCGTGAGCTCAACGTCACCCACGGCGCAGTAAGCCATCAGATCCGCGCGCTCGAACTCTCCTTCAACGCGCCCCTTTTCGAGCGGGGCGGCAAGCGGCTGAAGCTGACGCCGCAGGGCGCGCTGCTCCTGCCTGCGGTGACGCATGCCTTCGCCGAGATCGCCGCGGCAACGGCGGCGATGACGCGCCCCGCGACGAGCGGGGAACTCACCGTCACCTGCGTCCCGGCATTGCTCTCCTTCTGGATGATTCCGCGCCTGCACCTCTTTACCGAGCAGTTCCCCGATGTCCAGTTGCGGCTGATCGCCTCCAATGACGAGGCGAACCTCGACTCCCCGGACGTCGACGTCTGCCTGCTCTATGGCGACGGCAACTGGCAGGACTGCTGGTCGAGGCTCTGGAGCCGGCTCGAGCTTTTCCCGGTGGTCAGCCCGACGCTCCTCAACATGCGGCCGCTGCGCTCCATCCGGGACATCCGCGACCACGTGATGCTGCATGGCGACGACGGCCGCGAGTGGAACACCTGGCTCGCCGCAGCCGACGCGATCGATTTCCAGCGCGGCCGCCAGCATTTCATGAGCGATGCGCGGCTTTCGACCGAGGCGGCCCTGCACAATCAGGGCGTTGCGCTCGGCGATACGATCACCGCCGGCAGCCTGATCGCCCGCGGCGAGCTGATCGCCCCTTTCGACCTGACGGTTCCGGCCAACGACGCCTTTTTCGTCGCCTGCCGTAATGAAGTTCGCGCCGCGCCGATCGTCCGCGTTTTCATCGACTGGCTGTTTGCCGCTCTCGAAAGCGATCCGATGCCGGAACTGCAGATGTCCGCCCGCACGATCATCCGCAGCCGCATGCCGAAGCCGGAAGATGCGGGCCGCAAGACAACACCGAAGAGCCTTCAGCCCCGTTCCCCGCCGCGCAACCGGCGTCCGGAACGTCCGCAGAGGCGCAAAATCAAATCATGATGCGGGGCTGAGAATCCCGTCCGCTTCAACAACAGGAAATCCGCCATGCCGCATTTCAATCCCCTCGTCGAAAAGCTCTCGCCGCCGCCGATACCCTCGGTGCTCGCGTGGGCGAAGGCTTATGACGGGGCAAAAGGTCCCCTGATCGACCTCTCCCAAGCCGTGCCCGGCTATCCCGCTCATCCCGACATGCTGAAATGGCTGGGCGAGGCCGCGGCGTCGGCGGCCTACACGGGCTACGGAGCGATCGAGGGTGAAGCGGAACTGCGCCAGGCCTATGCCGAGCACGTGGCATCGCTCTATGGCGCGGCGGTCGCCGCCGGCAACGTCCACATCACCTCCGGCTGCAACCAGGCCTTCATCTGTGCCGCGATGGCCGTTGCCGGGACCGGCGATACGGTGCTGATGACCAATCCCTATTACTTCAACCAGGAGACGACGCTGGCGATGCTGGGGATCGATGTCGAGCTTGCGCCGCTCGATGCGGGCGCCGGGTTCCTGCCCGAGGTCGAGACCATCGCCTCTGCCTTGCGGCCGGGCATCCGGGCACTCGCGCTCGTTTCGCCCAACAATCCCACGGGAGCGGTCTACCCGCCCGAACTGCTGCAGCGGATCTACGAGCTCTGCCGCGCGAACGGAACCTGGCTCATTCTGGACGAAACCTATCGCGACTTCCTGCCGGATGCGGCCGCCGCGCCGCACGGCCTGCTTCGAACCCCGGGCTGGGAGGACAGTTTCATCGGTCTTTACAGTTTCTCGAAGTCCTTCTGCATTCCGGGCCATCGTCTCGGCGCGATCACCGCCGGGCCGCAGGTGGTCGAGCAGGTCGCCAAGATCATGGACAATCTCCAGATCTGCGCCCCGCGCTCCCCCCAGGCGGCCGTCGCGAGAGCGATACCGGCGCTTGCCGACTGGCGGCTTGCCAACCGCGCCGAAATCGCCGCCCGCGCCGAGGCGCTGAGGACGATCATGACCCGGCTGCCGCAATGGAACCTTCAGGCAGTGGGCGCCTATTTTGCCTATATCCGCCACCCCTTCCCCGATATCGAGTCGCAATTCGTCGCCGAGAAGCTGGCGAAGCTCGCCGGCGTCCTCTGCTTGCCCGGCGATTATTTCGGCGAGGGTCAGGAGAACTACCTGCGCTTCGCCTTCGCCAATGCGGACGTGGCGACGATCCTCAAGCTCGAAGAGCGCCTCGCGCGATTCGAGCTGCCGGGTATCTGAGTGGCTCAGCCGCGGCGGGCGATCAGGATGCCGATCAGCACGATCGCGCCGCCGATCGCCTGCATGGCGCCCACCGGCTCGCTCAGCAGAACCCAGGCGAGCAGCGCAGCCACGACCGGCTGCAGGAGCAGCGTCAGCGAAGAAAAGGCCGGCGGCAAAAAAGCGAGCGCATAGGTGATCGCCACCTGTCCGCCGGCGTGGCTCACGAAGGCAAGTCCGAAGAGCATGGCCCAGCCGAAGGCGCTCGTCGGGAAAAGCGACGGCTCGGCCAACAGGGCCATCGGCAGCATGCAAACGGCTGCCGATGCGGTGCTCCAGATCATGATCCGGTTGGTGCTGAAGCGGCTTCGCAGACGCCCGATCGCGAGAATGTAGCCGGCATAGAAAGCGGCCGCGACGATGGCGATCCCATCTCCGGCGAGATCGCCGCCGCCGAGTGCCGCCGGACCGCCTTTCAGGACCACCACGCCGACGATCGCCGTGGCGAGGCCGCCCAGGAAGATGCCGCTGACCGCCGAGCGGAACAGAGCCCATCCGGCAAGCGTCACGAAGACCGGCGCCAGATTGGCAAGCAGCGTCGCATTGGCGACCGAGGTCATGGTGAGCGCAAGGTGCCAGGCTGCGAGATCGATGGCCAGAAATACGCCCGGCAGGACAAGTTGAGCGTAATCGGACAGGCGCTGCGGGGGCTTGTCCGCGGCTGTGCCGCCGCGCAGCCGTGACCAGGCCAGCAGCGGAATCAGCGCCAGCGCGACACGCCAGAAGGCAGTGGCCATCGGCCCCACTTCCGAGAGCCGCACGAAGATCGGCGATCCGCCGATGGCGGCACCGCCGATGATGAGCGCGGCCATGGCAAGTCTGTTACGGGGAGCGGCGGAACTGGCGGCTTGGGTCACGGCGATGTCCGATGGCTGGGAAGCGCGCGCAGAACCGGCGCGCGGCAAGCCAGCTATCAGAATCCCGCCGCAAACGACAGCCGAATTCGCCCGATAGGCGAAAAACGACCACACGCGAAAACGTGCGGCCGTGGGAGAAACGACCGGTCAGGCTGCGTCCGGCAGGTGAACCGTTTTCACCTCCAGGAAGTCCTCGAGCCCGAACATCCCGCCTTCCCGGCCGTTGCCGGACTGCTTGTAGCCGCCGAAGGGGCTTCCGTAGCGGTGCGGACCGCCGTTGATGTGCACCATGCCGGCGCGGAGACGCGATGCCACCCGCTCCGCCCTTTCGCGGTCGCGCGTCTGGACATAGGCCGCGAGGCCGTAATTCGTGTCGTTGGCGATCGCGATCGCCTCCTCTTCCGTATCGAAGGGAATGATCGAAAGCACCGGTCCGAACACTTCCTCGCGCGCGATTCGCATGGAATTGTCGACATCGGCGAAGATCGTCGGCTGGACGAAATATCCGGTCTCGAAGCCTTCCGGCTTGCCGGGGCCGCCGGCCAGGAGCGTCGCGCCCTCGGCAACGCCCGCTTCGATCAGCGCCTGCACCCGCTCGAACTGAATATGGCTGACGAGCGGGCCGATATGGGAGCCATCCTTCGTCGGATCGCCGACCCTCGCCTCCATGCCGACGCGCCTGGCGATTTCCACGACCTCGTCATAGGCGCTGCGCTCGACGAGCATACGTGTCGGGGCATCACAGGACTGGCCGGAATTGTTGAAGCATTCGAGAATGCTGGCGGTCACCCGCTCCTCGATATCGGCATCGGCAAAGACGATGTTCGGCGACTTTCCGCCGAGTTCGAGCGTGACGCGCTTGACCGTATCGGCGGCGTCCTTGCTGACGGCGATACCCGCCCGCGTCGAACCGGTGAAGGACATCATGTCGATGTCCTTGTGCTTCGACAGCGCCGCCCCGGCATGAATGCCGTCACCATTGACGAGGTTGAAGACGCCGGCCGGAAAGCCCGCCTCTTCGATCATCTCGGCGTAGAGCATGGCGTTCAGCGGCGTGAATTCGCTGGGTTTCAGGACGCAGGTGCAGCCGGTCGCAAGCGCCGGGACGACCTTGAGCGCGATCTGGTTGACCGGCCAGTTCCACGGCGTGATAAGACCGCAGACGCCGATCGGCTCACGCAGGAGCGTGTCGCCGTTCGGCAGCTTTTCCTTGAGTTTCAGGCGCTTCAGGGCATCGATGAAGCCCTGAAGATGGCCGACGCCCACATCCGCCTGCTGCTCGCGGCTCATCGTTCTCGGCGCACCGAGTTCGGCCGTGATGGTGTCGGCCATTTCATCGTAACGCCGCTTGTAGATCGCGAGCAGCTTTTCGAGCAGCGCCAGCCGTTCCTCGACGCTCGTCCGGCTATAGCTTGCGAATGCCTTCTTGGCGGCTGCAACCGCCCGGTCGACGTCGGCAGCGGTGCCGAGCGAGATAACCGCTATCGGCTTCTCGGTCGCCGGATTGAGCACCAGAAGATCGTTCTGCGTGGCCGGCTCAACCCATTTGCCGTCGATGTAGAATTTCCGTTTGTCGAGCATTCGCTCCTCCATCCCGTCTGATTTCCGCCGGCAAGGCTACGACGGCGGCTGCACGCGGACAAGGGCGGAAAAGCGGAAGGGAGCGTGTCGGGAAACGGCACCGGCCGATGAACGGCTGCAGATGCATGAGCACCTGCAGCCGTTGCGAAATCAGAACGCGCCGATGAGGAGCGCGCAGATGAAAGTGAAGGCTGCAGCCACCGCGATGGCCTGGGTAAAGTGTCTGGCAATCGGACGACGGGCTGGTCGAGCCCGGTAGACGGTATAGCGGGATTGGGTCATCGCCTTGGTCGCGTTCATTATGTCTCTCCGCTGTTGGGGCGTGGCCTGTAGCCGTTGTTCTCCTATATTCTTGATCGAATTCCTAGATAATTTTTTCCCACGGATCAAACGAGAAATGAAAAATTCGTTTAACCGGCCTGCCGGGCAGTGCGGAATACACGGTTTTTTCGAGGTCTCCGATGCCCAGAAGCGATCGCCCCGGCTACCAGCCGACGGCGTCCTTGAGCATGTACCACCACGATCCGACAGTCGAATACTGCGCGCGGAACATCCGTCCGCCGGGGAATGGATACCAGGGCAGCTTCGCGAAGACATCGAAGCGCGCCGCGTCCCCGTCGATCGCTTCGGCAAGAGTGCGGCCGAAAAGGTGGGAGCCCGTCACGCCATGACCGCTATAGCCATGGGCGAAATAGGTATTGCTGCCGATCCGCCCCATTTGCGGCACGCGCGTGAAGGAGAGTGCGAAGTTGCCGCTCCAGGCATAGTCGATCTTCACGCCCTTGAGCCGCGGAAAGACCTTTTCGAGATTTGGCCTGAGCTTTGCCACGACATCCGCCGGGTCGGTACCGCCATAGGCGGTGCCGCCGCCGAAAATCATCCGCTTGTCGGCGGACAGCCGGAAATAGTCGAGAATGTAGCGAACGTCCTCCACGCACATGTCGCTCGGGATCAGCGAATGGGCAAGCTCCTCGCCGAGCGGCGCGGTGGTGATCATCTGGGTCGAAACGGGCATGACGCGGGTGGCGAGCTTCGGCACGGCATCGCCAAGATAGGCGTTGCCGCAAAGCACGACGATCCGGGCGGAAACCTCGCCCCTCTCGGTATGGACGGTCGGCCGGGCCGATTCGTGGTCGACACGGGTCACCGGTGACATCTCGTAGATCACGCCGCCGAGGCTCTCCAGGGCGCGTGCCTCGCCGAGCACCAGATTGAGCGGATGCATATGGCCGCCGGTGGTGTCGAGCATGCCGCCGCAATAGGCCTCGGAATCGACGAGCTTGCGCAGCGCCTCGCGGTCGAGAAGCTGATGATCGTCCATTCCGTGTTTGCGCCAGAGCGCCTGCTTGGCCTCGAGCTCCTTCATGTGGGCTCCGGTATAGGCGGCATAGATATTGCCGGGCTTCAGATCGCACTCGATCCGATACTCGCTGACGAGCCGGCGAATGATCCGTCCGCCTTCCTGCACAAGGCCGCCGATGAAGCGGGCGGCATCCTCGCCGTAACGGCGCTCGATCGTCGCCAGGCCGGCATTGAGGCCGTTGACGATCTGGCCGCCGTTGCGTCCGGAGGCGCCCCAGCCCACCTGCGCGCCCTCGACCACGGTGACCTTGTAGCCCTTTTCGGCAAGATGAATGGCCGTGGACAGGCCCGAATACCCCGCGCCGACGATGCAGATGTCGGTTTCGATCCGGCCTTCCAGCATGACCGGATTGCGGATGATGTTGCGCGAGGCGGCGTAATAGCTCGTCGGGTAGCTGCCGTCCCCGGCGTAGGATTTCTGCTTCCGTGCCATCAGACGATTTCCAGATAGGCGCTGAATTCGTAATCCGTGACCTGCTCGGCGAAGCCGGCGATCTCCTGGCGCTTGCAGGCGATCAGCATGGAGCGAAGCACGGGATCGAAGATCTCGGCGGCGATCGGTCCGGCCTCGAAGGCGTCGACCGCCTGCCCCCAATCGGCAGGAATTTTGGGCAATTTCTCCGTCGCATAGGCTCGTCCCTCGACGGGCGCCGGCGGCTTCCATTTGTTGCGGATGCCTACGAGCGCCGCGCCGAGGATCGCGGCGATGACGAGATAGGGATTGGCGTCGGCGCCCGCGACGCGGTGCTCGATCCGCCGCGCCGCCGGATTGCCGCCCGGAATGCGGATTGCCGAGGTGCGGTTCTCGTAACCCCAGGAAATCGAGGTCGGCGCATGCGTGTCGGGCCGCAGCCGCCGGTAGGAATTGAAGTGCGGGGCGAACATGAGCGTCGTCTCGGCCATGCCGCGCAGGAGGCCGGCCACCGCATGCTTGAGCACGGCCGATCCCTCGTCGCTGCCGTCGTCGAAGACGTTGTTGCCTTCCTCGTCGAGCAGGCTGAAATGGATGTGCATGCCGTTGCCGGAACGGGTGCCGTAGGGTTTGGCCATGAAGGTCGCCGCGAGCCCGTGCTTGCGGGCGACCCCCTTGACGATGCGCTTGAAGAAGATCGCGTCATCCGCCGCCTTCAGCGGATCGCCGCTGTGCAGCAGATTGATCTCGAACTGGCCGATGCCGTTTTCGGCTATCGCCGCATCGGCCGGCACGTTCTGCCGCGCGCACTCCCTGTAGACGTCGGAGAAGAACTCGCCGAAATCGTCGAGCTCGTCGATCGAAAGGATCGCGTCGGAATCGAGCCGCTTGCCGGTATAGGGCGAGATCGGCGGGACGGCGCTGTCCGGCTCGGGATCGATGAGATAGAATTCCAGCTCCGTCGCCACCACCGGGCGCAGCCCCAGTTCGCGATATTCGCGCATGATCGCCGCGAGCGCCTGGCGCGGATCGGCAAGAAAGGGCCTGCCGTTCTCGACGAACAGCCAGAGCGGAACCAGCGCGCTCGGCCGCGACGTCCAGTTGACCGGCAGGGCCCCTCGCCCCGTGACGCCGCAGATGCCGTCGCGGTCGCCGGTCGCAAAGACCTGCGCGCTGCCGATGATGTCCTCACCCCAGACGTCGACGCCTACGATCGAGAGCGGCATGCGGATGCCGCCGCCGAGCACCTTCCTGGCCTGCTCCACCGGCACCCGCTTGCCGCGCATGATGCCGTTCAGGTCGCAAATCACCGCCTGGATACTTTCTATCGGGCCGTTCTGCTCAAGCCAGGACTGGAACACTTCCGGGTCGTCCGCATCGATTGACATATCGTATTTCTTTTTGTGATCACATTATCGGGAAATTGACATAGTTGCAGTTTTGAAGTCAAGCTGCCCCGGGTCGGTAGGATCGACTCGTTCCAACGCCCGCGTGCGGGAGGAATCGCCGTCTTGAAGACCCTTGCTCTGCCCGCCCTTGATCGGCCGGAAGGCATGACGACCCACGACTATGCCTTTGCGCGTCTCAGGCAGGCGATCATGGTGGGCGCCTTCCGGCCCGGAACCTCCGTCACCATACGCGGGCTCGCAAATGCGCTGGAGAGCAGCCCCACGCCGGTGCGCGAAGCACTGCGTCAGCTGACCTCGATCGGTGCCCTGCAATTTCTGGAGAACCGGCGGATCGTCGTGCCGCGAATCACGCCGGCGCGTTTCGAGGAGCTGATCTCGCTTCGTATCGCGCTTGAAAGCCACGCCGCGCGCAGGGCCGTCGCCCATCTCTCCGACCGGCAGATAGACCGCATCATCGCATTGGATGACGCGATCGAGGCCGCGATCCTGGCCGGACAGAAAGCGCAGGCGCTGATCGCCAATCAGGAATTTCACCGGCGGATCTATACGGCCAATCCCGATCAGGTCGTCATGCCGTTCGTAGAGAGCCTCTGGCTCCAGCTCGGGCCGATCCTCGGCATTGCCATGGAGCACGTCACGGAATTCTATGTCATCGACCGTCACCGTGAGGCCATCGAGGCCCTGAGACGGCGTGACGAGGACGCCGTGGCGCAAGCCATCGCCGCCGACATCCGCGAGGGCATCGGCGGCTTCGATCAGCAGGCGATCGGCAAGCTGCTCGCGCTTGCGCGGTGAATGAGGCCTTGCGTCTGCTCCAGTAGGGTAACCACCCTGATCTGCCCCTCACCCTAGCCCTCTCCGCGCGCGGGGAGAGGGGACACCCCTGTGTTCCGCTTCAGCCTCGATGGGTCAATACGGACTCGTCTCCTCTCCCCGCAAGCGGGGAGAGGGCTAGGGTGAGGGGCAGACCTGGTTCAGACCGGGTAGATTGTCGACAGATTAGACCGGGATGATTGTCGACAGGTTAGATTGGCATCTGAGGGAGACCTTTTGATGCCGTTTAACGAGACTTGTCGGATGGAAGAGCGGGTTCGGATGCTTTCGGATTATGACAGCGGGAACTGGAGCGTTTCGGAGCTTTGCCGTCGATACGGTGTTTGCCGCGATACGT
>NZ_JBHMIW010000024.1:0-106236 GCF_042436655.1 Sinorhizobium sp. P24N7
ACGGACGGTCTCCCTCGATTGATATCTTAACGACTCACTCTGGCACATTGCGATGCCGTTGGGAGCCGTCCACCCCAACAGTGCTCGTCACAGGGATCCAGCAGCGCCGCGTCTGCGGCGCGGGAAGAGTCCTCCGGGGGGAGCCGTTGCCACGGAGAGAAACCGGCTGGCACTCGCTTCAAGCGACGCGGTCTGCCAACGGCATTGTTTGGGATAGGTGAAGGTCAAGCCGCGTGTCGTCTCCCCCCTTATGGGGGAGAATACCTGCGGCAGGCCTTCGCTTCAAATTCTGCGTTCTGCCCGCATGCCACAAAAAAAGCCCCGGTAAAAAACACCGAGGCTTCCTGTCGGTCAGGCCTGCTGGCCAGCAGGCAAACCGGATCAATGTTCCTTGTTCGCGTAGACCGACTTCTTCGTCAGGTAGATGAGGCCCGTGAAGATGAGCAGGAACACCATGACCATGAAGCCGGTGCGCTTGCGATCTTCCAGATGCGGCTCGGCGGCCCACATCAGGAACGCCGAGACGTCCTTGGCATATTGGTCGACGGTCTGGGGGGCGCCGTCGTCATAGGTGACCTGGTCGTCTGAGATCGGCGGTGCCATCGCGAGTGCCGCGGCGCTGGCGAAATACGGGTTGTAATGCGTGCCTTCGGCCACTTCCACGCCCGCCGGCGGATCCTGATAGCCGGTCAGAAGCGCATGGATGTAATCCGGACCGCCTTCCTGGTAGGGCCAGAACATGTCGAAGACGAATTGCGGGAAACCGCGTTCGATGCCGCGTGCCTTCGCGATCAGCGAAAAATCCGGCGGTGCCGCGCCGTTGTTCGAAGCAGCCGCCGCTTCCTTGTTCGGGAAGGGTGACGGGAAGTGGTCGGACGGAACGGCCTTGCGCGTGAACATCTCGCCATCCGCGTTCGGACCGTCCTCGACTTCGTAATTCGCAGCGAAGGCCTTCACCTGCGCTTCGGAGTAACCGAGATCCTCGAGCGTGCGGAAGGAGACGAGCTCCATCGAGTGGCAGGCCGAACAGACCTCGGTGTAGACCTTCAGGCCACGCTGCAGCTGCCCCTTGTCGTAGTGGCCGAACAGCCCGGCAAAAGTCCAGTCCTGCTGTTCCGGCTTGTGGATCGGGTAGTGGGGCGTGCCCCCGGCGTGCTCCTCGCCGCCTGCTTCGTCCTGCGCGACAGCCGCTCCAAACCCGAGACCGGCGACGACAGCAAGTGACAGAATGCCTGTAACAAGCTTTTTCATTGTTGTGGATTCCTTATCGATCGCTGTTCCGGTCAGGCGCGTGCGGGCTTCAACTGCGCCTTGGCATTCTGTTTTTCCAGCACCGCTTCGGTGATGGAGTTAGGAATGCGCTTCGGCGTCTCGATCAGACCGAGGATCGGCATGATGACGAGGAAGAAGGCGAAGTAATACAACGTGCCGAGCTGCGACATCACGACATAGAGGCCTTCCGCCGGGCGCGAACCCAGCCAGCCGAGCATGATGCAGTTAGCAACGAAGATCCAGAAGCACAGCTTGTACCAGGGGCGGTAGACAGCCGAGCGGACCTTCGACGTGTCGAGCCAGGGCAGGAAGAACAGGATGAGGATCGAGCCGAACATCACCAGAACGCCGCCAAGCTTGGAGTCGATCGGGCCGACGTTGAAGGTGATTGCCCGCAGCATCGCGTAGAACGGCAGGTAGTACCATTCCGGAACGATATGAGCAGGAGTCTTCAGCGCGTCCGCCGGAATATAGTTGTCCGGGTGTCCGAGGAAGTTCGGCATGTAGAAGACGAACCAGGCATAGACGATCAGGAAAACCGATACACCGAGCGCATCCTTCAGCGTCGCATAGGGCGTGAAGGGCACGGTGTCGGACTTGGACTTGACCTCCACCCCGGTCGGGTTGGTCTGGCCGGTGACATGCAGCGCCCAGATGTGCAGGACGACGACGCCTGCGATCATGAACGGCAGAAGGTAATGCAGCGAGAAAAAGCGGTTGAGCGTCGGCTGGTCGACGGCGAAGCCGCCGAGCAGGAACTGCTGGATCCACTCGCCCACCAGCGGGAAGGCCGAGAAGAAGCCGGTGATGACGGTTGCCCCCCAGAAGGACATCTGCCCCCAGGGCAGCACGTAGCCCATGAAGCCGGTCGCCATCATCAGGAGATAGATGACCACGCCGAGGATCCAGAGGATCTCTCGCGGCGCCTTGTAGGAACCGTAATAGAGGCCACGGGCGATATGCAGGTAGACCGCGATGAAGAAGAACGACGCGCCGTTGGCGTGCAGGTAACGCAGCAGCCAGCCGTGATTGACGTCGCGCATGATCTTCTCGACCGAATTGAAGGCGACGCTCGTTTCTGCGGCATAGTGCATGGCCAGGACGACGCCGGTGAGGATCTGCACGATCAGCATCACCGAAAGCATAGCACCAAAGGTGTAAGCGTAGTTCAGGTTGCGCGGAACCGGATAGGAGACGAACGAGTCGTGAACGAGCCGAGGCAGCGGAAGACGGGAGTCAACCCACTTCTCGATGCCTGTCGTTGGCGTGTAGGTTGAATGATCAGCACTCATTATCAGTAGTCCCCTCAACCGATCTTGATGACTGTGTCGGAAACGAACGAGAAGGTCGGCACGGCGAGGTTTTCCGGTGCCGGGCCTTTGCGGATACGGCCGGCCGTGTCGTAGTGCGAGCCGTGGCAGGGACAGAACCAGCCGCCGAAATCGCCCGCCTGACCGAGCGGAACGCAACCGAGGTGGGTGCAGACCCCCACCATGATGATCCAGTTTTCCTTGCCCTCGCCGGCGGAACGATCGAGATCGTTTGCCTCGGCATCGGACGGAAGGTTGGCGTTGCGCGCCACCGGATCCTTCAATTCTTCGAGTGCTACGGCCTTGGCCTCTTCCACTTCCTTATCGGTGCGGTTGCGGATGAAGACCGGCCTGCCGCGCCACTTCGCCGTCAGCGACATGCCCGGCTGCAAGCTCGAAACGTCGACTTCGATCGAAGCAAGCGCCAGCGTGGATGCGTCCGGACGCATTTGGTCGATGAACGGCCATGCCGCCGCACCGGCCCCGACAACGCCGGCCATACCGGTAGCCAGGTATAGGAAATCGCGGCGAGTGGGCTCGCCCATGGTCTCGCTTGAAGTCTCGTGTTCGCTCACGGCTAAAACATCCTCTCACGCAAATGTTGCGGAAACCGCATCCGCCCCCGGCGCGCTTCCTGCCCCGTCCCGAGCCTGGAACCACGCCCCGTCAAACGCTGACACCCCATCCGGCCCCTTGAGGCAAGCCACGGATCGGATGTCAGAATCCGGGAAAAATTCTGCACGCAGATTTCCCATCAATCCGGCGCGTTCTATGCCTGATCGCAGATTATGTCCAGCCTTGACAAGGGGCCGCGGGCAGATTGTCGCGGGGAAAGGCGCGACCAATTGGCACAAGGACTTGACGCGTTATAGCCGCGCCGCGGAGCGCCCTATTCCGCGGCCTCTTCGCGCGCGATGAAACCGCCCGACTGGCGCGACCAGAGATCGGCGTAGAGACCACCGTTGGCGATGAGTTCGGCATGGGTGCCGTCCTCGACGATACGGCCCCTGTCCATGACGACGAGCCGGTCGAGCGCGGCGATCGTCGATAGCCGATGCGCGATGGCCAGCACCGTCTTGCCCTGCATCAGCCGTTCCAGATTGGACTGAATCGCCGCTTCCACTTCCGAATCGAGCGCCGAGGTCGCCTCGTCCAGCACGAGAATCGGCGCATCCTTGAGCATGACCCGGGCAATTGCGATACGTTGGCGCTGGCCGCCGGAAAGCTTGACGCCGCGCTCGCCCACATGTGCATCGAACCCTCTGCGGCCGCGCTGATCCTGCAGATCGACAATGAAGTCATGGGCTTCCGCCCTGCGCGCCGCCTCGACCAATTGCTCCTCGCCCGCCCCCGGTCGCCCGAAGAGGATATTGTCGCGGATCGACCGGTGCAAAAGCGACGTGTCCTGGCTGACCATGCCGATCTGGCTGCGCAGCGATTCCTGCCGGACGGCAGCGACGTCCTGTCCGTCGATGAGGATCCGCCCTCCTTCGAGATCGTAGAATCGCAACAGCAGATTGACGAGGGTCGACTTGCCGGCACCCGAACGGCCGACAATGCCGACTTTCTCGCCCGGACGGATGGTGAGCGAAAAGTCGTCAATGACCCCTCCGCCCCTGCCGTAGTGAAACGTCACATGTTCGAAGCGGATTTCCGGACGGCTGACCCGCAGTTCCGGTGCGCCCGGCCGGTCGGTCAGCCCGATCGGCTGCGATACCAGCTCCGCCGAATTCTGAATCGTGCCGATATTGCGCATGATCGCATTGAATTGCGACATCATCCGCCCGAGCAGCATGTTGAGGCGCAGGACCAGCGCCAGGGTGAACGCGACGGCGCCGGAACTGACCGCGCCCGCCAACCACAAGTGAACGGCGTAGACCGCGATCGCCGCGATCATCATGCCGGACAAAAGCGCGAGCGATGCCCTCACCCCCGTCAGCAGGCGCGTGAAAGGGATGACTGCTCCCTGGAAACGGTGGAACCCACCCCGAATATAACGGTCGTTCTCTTCGTCACTGCCGAACAGCTTCAGCGTCTGGATGTTCGCATAGGCATCGACCATGCGGCCGTTCAGCATCGACGCCATCTCCGCCGTGTCGCGGGCATGCTTGCGCACACGCGGGACGAAATAGCGCGCGAGCACCAGGAAGATCACGATCCAGAAGGCGACCATCGCCGCCAACCGCCAGTCCAACTGGGCGATCAGCGCCATGGTCGAGGCCGTGTAGATCACGATGAACCAGACCACCTGCAACAGCGAAACGATCAGGTCGCTCGTCGCCTGTGCGCCGCTCCAGACCTTGGTGACGATACGCCCGGAAAAGTCGTTCTGAAAGAAGGAGAGCGACTGGCGCGCGACATGGACATAGGATTGCCAGCGCACCAGGTTCAGGAAGCCGGTGATGATCGACTGCTCCTCCACCAGCGCGGCAAGCGTCACCGCAAGGAAGCGGAAGACCAGGACCGTCAGCAGCATGAAGAGCAGTTCCGGTCCGTTGGTCGAGATCAACCCATGCCAGCCGTCCTCCGGTCGGATCGTGTCGAGCACATCGACAAGCCGACCGACGAAATAGAACAGGCCGGCTTCCAGCATCGCCACCAGACCGCCGAGCACGGCCATGGCGAGGAAAGGACCTTTCGCCTGGCTGGCGTAAAACCAGGCGTAACCCAAGAGCGACCGCGGCGGCTGCAGCCGCTCGCGCGGCGCAAAGGGGTCGATCCAGTTTTCGAAAATCTTGACGATGGCGCGCAGCATCGTTCCGATATAGGCGGTTCTGAAATCCGGGCAATCCGTTTTCGCTTCCGCGCCCATTACGATTGCGTAACGCCGGCCCGCTGAACGCGGAGCCGGCAGTGGCCCGGAGGCGGCGGATTACTCCGCCGCCTCCTCCTTTTCGACCTCGTCGGCGATGAAGCCGCCGGACTGGCGCGACCAGAGATCGGCATAAATGCCGCGCCTGGCGACGAGTTCGCCGTGAGAGCCGGTCTCGACGATCCGGCCGGCTTCGAGGATGACCAGGCGATCCATCTCCGTCAGCGTGGATAGGCGATGCGCGATGGCGATCACCGTCTTGCCGGACATCAGTGCGAAGAGATTTTCCTGAATAGCCGCCTCCACCTCCGAGTCGAGCGCAGACGTCGCTTCGTCGAGGATGAGGATCGGTGCGTCCTTCAGGAAAACACGGGCGATCGCAATCCTTTGCCGCTGGCCGCCCGAAAGCTTGACCCCGCGTTCCCCGACCTGCGCGTCGAGCCCTCGCCTGCCCAGATTGTCTTCGAGCGTCTGGATGAAGTCCCAGGCATTCGCTTTCTTCGCGGCGGCGATGATGTCGTCGTCGCTTGCCTGCGGATGCCCATAGGCGATGTTGTCGCGAATGGAGCGATGCAGCAGCGACGTGTCCTGCGTCACGACGCCGATCTGGGAACGCAGGCTGTCCTGGGTGACGGTCGAGATGTCCACGCCGTCGATCCGGATCGCGCCGGATTCCAGATCGTAGAAGCGCAGAAGCAGGTTCATCAAGGTCGTCTTGCCGGCGCCGGAGCGGCCGACCAGCCCGATCTTCTCCCCGGGCCGGATATCGAGTGAAAGCCGGTCTATGACGCCCTTGGCCTTGCCGTAATGGAAGCGGATGTCTTCGAAGCTGATCGCACCCTGGTCCGCCTTGAGCGCCACGGCAGCCGGCTTGTCGACGATGTCGTGCTCCTTGGTCATCATGCCCATGCCGTCATAGACAGTGCCGATATTCTCGAACAGCGCCGACACTTCCCACATGATCCATTGCGACATGCCGTTGACGCGCATGGCAAGACCGATCGCAACCGCGATCGCGCCGATCGAGATTCCGCTCGTCAGCCACAGATAGATTCCGAGAGCGCCGACGGAAAAAAGGGCGACACAGTTGTTTGCGTAGACGAATATGTGGAAGAGCGTAACCTTCCGCATCTGCCGGTACACGGTGCTCAGGAATTCGTCCATGCCCGCGCGGGCGTATGTCTCCTCCCGCCCGGCATGGGAGAAAAGCTTGACGGTCCCGATATTGGTGTAGCTGTCGACGATGCGTCCGGTCATCATCGAGCGCGCGTCGGCCTGTTCCTTGGAGATCTTCTGCAGCCGCGGAACGAAATAGGTGACGATCACGATATAGATGACGAGCCACAGCCCGAGCGGCATCACGAGGCGCCAATCCGCGGCCGCCACGACGATCAGCATCGTCGCGAAATAACTCACCACATAGACGAAGACGTCGAGGATCTTCATCACCGTTTCGCGGACCGCGAGCGACGTCTGCATGACCTTCGTCGCCACGCGCCCGGCAAACTCGTTGGCGAAGAACGTCATGCTCTGCCTGAGCAGATAGCGATGCATCTGCCACCGCGCGATCATCGGATAATTGCCGAGCAACACCTGATGCATCACGAAGGAGTCGAGGGCGACCAGCCCCGGCAGACCGATAAGAATGAGGGCTGCCATCCAGGCGAGCCTGCCGCCTTCGGTCGCAAGAAAGGTTTCGCGGTCAGCGGTGGACAGCCAATCGACCACATTGCCCAGGAACTGGAACAAGGCCACTTCGCCGATCGCGATCAGCATGGTGCAGATCGACATGATCAAGAGCCACGGAGCCGCGGGCCTGGTATAGTGCCAGCAAAAGGCAAAGAGACCCTTTGGCGGAAGCTTCGGCTCCTCCGTCGGATAAGGATCGAGGCGGGATTCAAACCAGCCGAACATTGTCTAGCCCCTTCAGATAGCTTGAAGGAAAGCGGGTCGCCCCGCATTCTCTATCTTGAAAAATACAACCCGGAAATGACGCCCGCGAGCGGAGCATGACCCCGGATGAACCGGAGCGCGCATCGCTCGATCGAAAAAAGCAGAGGCGCGGAACCGGTCAGGCCAGGAAAGGCCGTGTTACTCGTGGGAGGCGCGTCAACATCAGAACAGTCATGCATGCCTCCTTCGGTTCGCGTTGAAGAGGACAGAGCTTTAACCTTATTCGTGCTGCCATGCCAGATTGTCGCAGGCATTTTCTTGACCAATTTTTCGCCGGCCGTTGGTCTGTTGCCAATACGGCACAAATTAGCGGCGGCAAAAGAAGCGGCCCCGAATGAATCGTCTCGGAGTACACCCGACCATGGATCGCGAGGCCGATCGGTGGCATAGGAACCGTCATCAATCACTCCCACGCTCCAATCCCTTCTATCGACAAGCGCATGAACGACCTCCGCATCGCCCTTTACCAGCCTGACATCCCAGGCAATACCGGAACGATCCTGCGGCTCGCCGCCTGCCTCGGTCTTTCGGTCGACATCATCGAGCCTGCCGGTTTCGATCTTTCGGACCGCAATCTCAAGCGTGCGGGAATGGACTATATCGCGGCGGTGACCATGACTCGGCACGTCAACTGGGAGCGTTTCGAAACATGGCGGTCGAGCACCGGCAGACGCCTCGTGCTCGCCTCCACCAAGGCGGCCGCCCCCTATACGCGCTTCAGCTTCCGGCCGGACGACGTCCTTCTCTTCGGCAGGGAAAGCGCCGGGGTTCCCGATCACGTCCACGAACGGGCCGAAGCGCGCATCCTCATACCGATGGCGCCCGGCCAGCGTTCGCTCAACATCGCCATGGCAACCGCCATGATCGCCGGAGAAGCGCTGCGGCAGACCGGCGCCTTCTGAGCCGAAACGAGCGGCGGCCCTCAGCGGCCCCCCGGTCCGGTGTCCTGACGGCGGTCATGCGGCGATCTCGTTGTAGGGCGTTGCCTTGCGTGCGTATTTCAGGGTGCGCGCCCACCAGGTCAGCCGGTCGATCATCAGGAATAGCGGCGCACGCATCTCTTCCGGTTTGTAGAGATTTCCCGCCGCATCGAACTTCGACCAGGCCTTGGCGAAGGAGATGCCGTCGCGAAGGGTGACGGCGTGCAATTCGCCGAAGACCTGCCGCAATTGTTCGACGGCCCGTATGCCGCCCGATGCGCCGCCATAGGAAACGAAGGCTACCGGCTTTGCGTGCCAGGGCTCATAGACCGCATCGATCATCTCCTTCAAGGCCGCCGGGTAGCCGTGGTTGTACTCCGGAGTGATGACGATGAATGCGTCCGCTTCGGCGACCTTCCGCTCCATCCACTCGGCTGGACCGGCGGATTTGTCGCCGCGAGCGCTTTTCATTCTGACGGGATCGATGATCGTCAGGCTGAACACGTCGGACGTCTCGAGCTCACGAATGAGCCAGCTCGCGACCGTGTCGCAGAAACGGCCCTGCCGTGCGCTGCCGTAGATCAGGGCAAGGGTCATCTTTTCAGTCATGCTATGTCGGCTCCATGTTGTCGGTTGCAGGGAGCTCATGCTATAGAACCTCAACTATAGTTGAGGTCAATAGCAGCCGTGAAAAAAGACAAACCCAATGATGTCAAGCGCGAGCTGACGGTCGGCGAAGTAGCCGAACGCAGCGGCCTCGCGGTGTCGACGCTTCATTTCTACGAGACCAAGGGCCTCATCCGCAGCAATCGCAGCCGGGGCAATCAGCGGCGCTACCCGCGTTCCGTCCTGAGGCGGGTGGCCGTGATCAAGGTTGCCCAGCGTACGGGTATCCCGCTTGCCGAGATCCAGTCGGCCCTATCGGTGCTCCCCGACGACCGGCCGCTGACGGTGGACGACTGGGGACGGCTCTCGAAGACCTGGCGGCAGCAGCTCGACGAGCGGATCGCCAAGCTGACGGCGCTACGCGATCAGCTCACAGGCTGCATTGGCTGCGGTTGCCTGTCGATGCGCGACTGTCCCTTGCGCAATCCATGGGACGTTCTTGCCTCCGAAGGAACGGGGCCGCGCCTCATCGATCCCGCCGATGGGGCGGAGCATGAGGCCAGTTAGTCGGCTGACCCGACTGTCCAGGCCTCATACGGGAGAGCAGAGCCATGCTGGCCAACGCACCGAGGGAGCAGAGAAGCGCAAATGCCAGCGTCCACCTGTTGCCCGCCTCGCCAAGCAGGAACGAAAAGAACGGCGGGGCGGCGGCGAACGCCAGGTTGAGCGGCAGGCCGAGGCGCGCCACCACCGCCCCATATTCCGTAGAAGAAAAGAAGACGAGCGGCATCGTCGCCCTGCTGACGGACATGGCGCCGCTTGAAAGGCCATAGAGCACGAGGAAGAGAACGATCGACCATTCCGCCCCTTGCCCAAGCGCGAGCGCCAGCAGTGCCGGCGGCATGATCGCCGCGGCAACCAAGCCCGTCGTCAACCCGTCCCAGCGATTGCCGCCGAGGAAATCGAAAAGCCGCGCCGAGAGCTGGATGAACCCGATGGCCGACCCGAAGCCGACCGCCAGATAGCCCGGCACGGCAAAGCTGCGGAAAAGATCGATCACCACAAGCTGAAAACCCCAGGTAACAAAGCCGTTGAGCGCGACCGCCGCCGTGATCAGGGCAACGACGCGCCACTGGCGACGAACAGCCGGCGACGCAGATCGATTCGATTTGGCGACCCGGGGATCGGATTTTGGCGGCTCGCGCCTGGGCAAAGCGAAAAAATGCAAGGGCGCGCAGGCAAGGAGCATCACCGCGCCATAAAGAACGAATGTGCCGCGCCAACCGAGAGCCGCCTCGCAGAAAGTCGTGACCGGCCAGGCGATCGTGGGTGCGAGCGCCATGGCGAGCATCTGCGCCCCTATGGCACGACGCGCGCCCTCGCCCGCGATCTCCGTGAGGAACACCTGAGCCGAAGTCGTGAGTGCTGCCGCCCCGGCCAGACCAAGAATGCCCCAGGCCGCAAAATAGGAAACCGGACCTCCGGCGCCGGCCAGCAACCACAGCCCCGGAGCCGCGGCTGCCGAACCGAAAGCGAGCACGAGCCGCGCCCCGTGGCGCGCGTAGACCGGCGCAAGCAGCGGTGAGCAGAAGGCCATCGCGACCAGCATGACGGTCGGGCCGAGATAGATGGCCGAAGGCCTCAGGAGAAGATCGTCCGCCATTCCGTCCGCCGTCACCGAGACGAACATGAACATCGCTCCCCAAGCGATGATCTGGGTGATGGAGAGCACGATGATGGAACTGAGAACGGGCATCGGGGCAGGTTCGGGAATACGCGCAATGGCGAGAGGGAGACACAAACTGGTTTATCGCGCCGCCATGATCTTGGCCACGCTATTATCGATGGACAAAGATGCATCTTGCCTGTCGGTATGAACGGTGGGATCGGGGGCAATCAGTCTGCGCTCGGGAGACGGCGCATCGTGAACTCGATCTCGCCGCCTTCGAGCTGGCGCCAGCTCTCGACTTCGGTCCAATAGGCAGCCTTTGGCCAGGTATCGAACCACTCCCGCGCCTTGGCCCGCGCGGCATCGCGCTCGAGCCGAAACGTCTCGCGCACGAAAAGCCCGTCTCTTCGTGTGGGGTGCTCCCGGCGATGCCGGGCGATCTGGCGCCGCAAGCCGTCCAGCGGCGGTCCTGGGGGTATCTTCGCCATGGGCCATACCTCTGGCGAAAAGATAGGATGAGCGCCGCATTATTGCCAGTCATTTGTCCCGATCCTGCGATGAGGCCCTGATTGCGGTAGACTGTCGCTGTCGCCGTGGCACCGTTGCCAAGCCGCTGAAAATATGGACTGTGGCGGCGACATCGAATCGGCGGTTTTCAGCAGGGAAATCCGCGAACGGAAGTGCATTCCCATGGAAAGACCGCAACTGCCACAGGGCCTGCCGGCCGACATCGAAGACAAGAAAGCAGCGGCGAAGGCTTGGTTCGAAAGCCTCCGCGACACGATCTGCGCCGCCTTCGAGGCGATCGAGGACGATTTGACAGGTCCGCTGTCGGATCGTCCGGCAGGCCGTTTCCTCGCCAAGGACTGGCTGCGCGAGGAAGGTGCCGGTGGCGGCGGTCGCATGTCCATGATGGAAGGGCGCGTCTTCGAGAAAGTGGGGGTTCACACCTCCACCGTCTTCGGCGAGTTCTCGCCGGAGTTCCGCGACCAAATTCCCGGCGCGAGCGAAGATCCGCGCTTCTGGGCATCCGGCATTTCGCTGATCGCCCACCCGGTCAACCCCAATGTCCCTGCCGTGCACATGAACACGCGCATGGTCGTGACCACCAGCAATTGGTTCGGCGGCGGTGCGGACCTCACGCCGGTCCTGGACCGCCGGCGCATCATGACCGATCCGGATACCGTCCTTTTTCATCGTGCCATGGAGATCGCCTGCAATAGGCACCCCGTCGCCGATCATGCAAAATTCAAGCAGTGGTGCGACGAGTATTTCTACCTGAAACACCGGAACGAACCGCGCGGCACCGGCGGGATCTTCTACGACTGGCTGCGCTCTGCGGAGGAGCTCGGCGGTTGGGACGCGGATTTCGCGTTCACGCGCGATGTCGGCAAAGCCTTCGCACTCGTCTATCCGAGAATCGTCCGGACGAATTTCCACAAGCCCTGGACCGAACAGGATAGAAACGAGCAGCTCGTGCGCCGCGGCCGGTACGTCGAGTTCAACCTGCTTTACGACCGCGGCACGATCTTCGGTCTCAGGACGGGTGGCAACGTGGAGTCGATCCTCTCCTCCCTGCCCCCACTCGTACGCTGGCCGTGAATCGCAGCTTATTCGACCATCGTTGAGGCGGCGAACAAATGCGCCGCGTCGGCGTTTCCCTCTCCAGGAGAGAAGGAGCGACGCATGGTCTTCAAGAAAAGGACATTCTTCGGCGATGACCCCGAGAGGCTGCCTGCCGAAGATCCCGCCGAACTCGAGCGCCGGGTCGCTCATTGTCTTGCGGTCGCGCCGGGCCTCGACGCCATAGAGGTCACGGTGACGGGCTCGGGCAGTACGATCCTGCTCGCCGGTACGGTGGCGACCGAAGAGGAGATCGCCCGCGCCGAGGAGGCGGCCCTATCGGTCGAAGGCGTCGCCGAAGTCGTCAATCGCATCGAACGCGCGAAGGCGGGGCGCGGGTGAGCGGCCCCTCACCTGCACAAATGCGGCTGATCTCAGATCAGAAATAATCATCAGAGAGACGGCTTCCCTCAGATGGAGCTGAGCGTCCAGCCGACGATGTCGGCCGCGACCCTGGCGAAAGCGGCGTCGAGTGCGGTGACGAAGGCGGGATTGCCGGCGCCACGCACGGGCACGACGGCGCGGAAGGCCTGCTGTTTGCGGACGGTACCGTTCCGGTCGTCCAGTAGCTTGGCGAATATCTCGACGACCGCCGTTGCCGGTCCATCGGTGGATATTTCGAAGGCTCTGAGCTCGGTTATCAATTGATAATCGATGGCGAGCCCTTGGCCGGGTTTACCGACGCGAATCCTGCCGGTGTTATCGAATGTCTGGACGAGCCTGTCCTGCACCATACGCGGCAGACTGTCTCCCCATTGGGCCCTGGCGAGGTATTGCAGTTCCGACCTCGAAAGACGAACGACGATCTGGTCGCTGCCCAGCGTCTTCAGCGCCGTCGGTTCAGGCACGAGAAGCTGGCGGTTCGTAGCTCCCGGACGCTCCACCGCAGGAACGGACGCCAGACTGAACGTGTCGTTGGCCGCCTGGCGCGAGCCGCACCCCGCCAGCATCGCCGCCAATGCAAGAACCACCGCAGACCGGGCCCCTCTCGCGCCACGAAAACCTACCAGACCCGGAAAACCCATACGCCAAATATCCCCTAGCAACGCGGCGCCGTTCAGCTTCCCGCCCTCAACGCAACCTGCCCGCGACCGTCGATAAACGAATCACCGACGCGTGCGGCCATCATATTGCTTAACCGTTTCGCCGCCGAACAGAAGCCGCTGCGGATTTTTATCGAACTCGGAAATCGTATTCTGCAGGCTTTGAACCGTGCGACGCGTGTCGCCGACGAGCGCCTCGACGTCCCGCAGTCCCGAATTGGAGAAACGCTTGAGATTTTCGGCTATAGGGCCCAGTTGCGCATTCAGGTTCTCCGCCACCCGCCGAAAGGACTCGAGCGTTTCGCGTGCCTGCGCAGAAAGCGACGGAGCGTCCGCGTCGCCGAGGAAGCCGTCGATCTTCACCAGGATGCTGTCGACCCGGTTCGATGCCGCATTCAGCTTGTTGGACATTTGCGTGAAATCGGTGATCGTCTGATCGATGTCCCCCTGCCGGGCGGAAATCTTTTCGGCAAAGTCCGAAACCTGCGCGGCGATCTTGCGGGCGTCCGCACTCGCGGCCGTGATATCGTTGACGACCAGCCCGACCTTCTGCGCGTCGACGGCAGCCACCAGTGTATCGACCCGCTTCAACGTCTGTTGCGCGCTCTTGCCGAACTGATCGTAGGTTTCCACCGTGCGCCGGAATCCGGCGATCGCTTCCGATACCCCGCCTGAAGCATCCTTCAGATTGTTGCTCACCTGCTCGGCATTGCTGACGATGTTGTCTATCTTCTTCGGGTCGACCGACTTGATCAGCCTGTCCGCGCTCGCAAGCGTATCATCGAGCTTCTTCGATGCAGCATTGACGGAGCCGGACAGTTGTTCGACGCTTTTCAGGAACTGGTCGATCGCACCGGAATTGTCCGCCAACGCCTTGGAAAAGCGCTCCGCGTTGCCGATGGTGGCCGTCAGCGGGCCACGCACGTCGGTGACGAAGCTCTGGATATCCGTGATCGCCGAATTCGCGCGGTCGAGGATCTGGTCCGCGGTCGCCAGCAGGCTGGTGACGCTCGACTGATCGGCAAGGATGTGCGCCTGGGTGCCGTTTTCCAGCGCGGTCTTGAGGATATTCTCGTCCCCCTTGCGACCGCCGCTGAGCTCGATATAGGCCGCTCCCGTCAGCCCCTGCACCTCGAGCGTCGCCGTTGTGGATTTCATGACCGGCGCATCGGCCGAGACTTCGGTGATCGCAATCGAATAGCGAGGATCATTGGCATCGATCGCAAGATTGCGCACGCTGCCGACGTTGATGCCGTTGAAGCGCACCGGTGAGCCCACCGACAGACCGTTGGCCGATCCGGGAATGTTGACGACGAGTTCGACCATCTGGCCGGTTCGGCCATATTGCGACATCCAATAGACGAAGCCGAAGGCCGCGGCGATGACCAGGACGGTGAAGAAGCCGACAATGGCATAATTCGCTTTAGTTTCCATCGGCATTACCTACCTTTGCGGTCCTTGCCGCCTGTTCATGTATTCTGCGAGCAGGCTTGCTGTAGCTCCCCCGCCTCCCGCATTCCCGTCTCAATCCTGCTCGCGCACGATCGCCCTTGCGCGCTTGCCCCGGAAATAAGACTTCACCCAGGGCTCGTCACAGGCGAGCATATCCTCGATGGTGCCTTCGACGAGAACGCGCTTGTTGCCGAGCACCGCGATCCGGTCACAGACCGAAAACAGGCTGTCCAGATCGTGCGTCACCATATACACGGTCAATCCAAGCGTGTCCCGCAGCTTGGCGATCAACTCGTCGAACTCCGCGGCCCCGATCGGATCGAGTCCGGATGTCGGCTCATCGAGAAAGACGAGATCGGGATCGAGCGCAAGCGCGCGCGCAAGCGCCGCGCGCTTGATCATGCCGCCGGAAAGCTCCGAGGGGTATTTCTCCGCGGCCTCCGGTGCGAGGCCGACCAGTTCGATTTTCAGGCGCGCGAGTTCGTCCATCAGGTCCTGCGGCAGATCCAGATATTCGCGCATCGGCACCTGGATGTTCTCACGCACCGTCAGGGCCGAGAAAAGCGCGCCGTGCTGGAACAGCACTCCGAGGCGCATATCGAGTGCGATGCGCTCGGCCTCGCCCATTTTGTCGTAGTCGGCGCCTAGAATTTCGATCGTGCCGGAACGCTTGGGCAGAAGCCGAAGGACCGTGCGCATCAGTACGGACTTCCCGGTACCCGAGGCGCCGACGAAGCCGAGGATTTCACCACGCAGCACTTCGAGATTGAGATTGTCGAGAACCACATGGTCTCCGAAGCCGACGGTCAGATCGCGCACGGAGAGAACCGCCTCTCGCTTCTCCCCCGCATCCGCTTGCTTTTCGATGACCGCTTGAACCATGTTCGCCTACCTCAGAAATCGATTGCCGCGTAGAACATGGCGAACAATCCGTCGATCAGAATCACGACGAATATCGATTTGACGACGGAGGAGGTCACACGCCGCCCGAGCGACTCGGCGCTGCCGCCGACCTTCAGTCCCTCGACTGCGGCAACGACGCCGATGATCAAGGCCATGAAGGGGGCCTTGATCATACCGGCCGCGACCGAGGAGAAATCGACAGCTTCCTGCAGCCGCGCCAAAAAGGTCGGGATCGTGATGTCGGAATAGGCCCATGCCACCATGGCGGCGCCGGCAAGGGCGGCGAAGTTCGCAATGATCGTCAGGAGCGGCAAGACAATCGTCAGCGCCACGAGACGCGGAAAGACGAGAACGCCGACCGGACTCAAGCCCATGACCTTGAGCGCGTCGACCTCTTCGCGCATCTTCATGGAGCCGATCTCGGCGGTAATCGCGCTGCCCGACCGACCGGCGATCATGATCGCGGTCAGCAACACGCCGATCTCGCGCAATTGCAGGATGCCGACGAGATCGACGACGAAAATTTCCGCTCCGAAAGAACGGAGCTGGAACGCTCCCTGTTGCGCGATGATGGCGCCGATCAGGAACGACATCAGGGTGATAATGGGCGTCGCCATGACGCCCATGCGGTCGATCTGATGGACGATCGCAGCAGGCGAAACGCCCGCGTGACGCCCGAGCTTCATCTGCGCGCCGCGTACCGCAGACCCCAGGATGTACATGGCCGCTACCGTGTCGGTCCAGATGGAGACCGTCAGCTCACCCACGGGCGTAAACAGCCGCTGAAAAAGCGGCATTCTGGTACCACTCTCTTCCGGGCTGCGCAGTTGCTTCGGCAGTGCGCGGACCAGTTCGGCATAACGCTCGCCGCCCGTGAACCGAACGTCGTCGGCTGCCTCGTGCATGAAGCGGCGAATGATCCATGCACCGGCCGTGTCCATCGCGGTGATGCCGGAGAAGTCAAACTCGCTCTGCCCATCGGAGGGCCTTTCAAGCCGCTTCAGCTTGGCGGCCATCTCCTCCGCGGTCTCGTGCCGCCAGTCGCCGCTGAACACATAGCGCCGACCGTTTCCGGCGGCGCCCTCATCGACGACGACGTCGGCAGCGGTCTCTGTTTGGGCACGCGTCACGTGATATCGGTCTTTCAGTTCGTTCTCCGCATAGTCTCTTAAACCAGAATCGATTTGATGACAAAATCATGCGGGAATTCAAAGTCGTACAGTGCCCTTGGTGCGACAGAAATGACACAATGGGCCGGAAGCTTCGCGAAAGTCCGCCGTCCGCGGTCCGGAGCGTATGAAGTCAAGGGGTCCCTATGCCGATTTCTCTTACAGCCACCGTCGAACATTTCCCGATCGCCGGGGCTTTCACCATTTCGCGCGGCTCGAAAACCACGGCAAGCGTCGTCACCTGTCGCGTTACCGACGGCGAGCTATCGGGTTGGGGCGAGTGCGTTCCCTATGCCCGCTACGGCGAATCGGTCGAGTCGGTGCTGAGCGCCATCGAGACCGTACGACCGCTCATCGAAGAGGGTATGACACGCACCGACCTGCAGAAGGCGATGAAGGCCGGCGCCGCTCGAAACGCGGTCGACTGCGCCCTGTGGGATCTCGAGGCAAAGCGCAGTGGAAGCTCCGCTGCCGCGCTCGCCGGAATAGCCGGGCCGACGCCTTTGACCACCGCCTACACCTTATCGCTCGGCGAACCGGAGGAGATGAGGGCCCAGGCCGCGAAACACGCCCATCGCGCGCTTCTCAAGGTGAAAGTCGGAACGGCAGACGACACGGCGCGCATTCGCGCCGTCAGGACCGGCGCGCCGGCGAGCCGCATCATTCTCGACGCCAATGAGGGATGGACGGCAGCCAACCTTACGGCCCATTTCACCGCCTGCGCCGAGAACGGCATCAGCCTCATCGAACAGCCGCTGCCGGCCGGCCGCGACGAGATACTCGCCTCCCTGCCCCGCCCCGTACCCGTCTGCGCCGACGAAAGCGTGCATGCCACGGAGGACCTCGAAAGGCTCGTCGGCCGCTACGATGCGGTCAACATCAAGCTCGACAAGACCGGAGGGCTGACCGAGGCCCTGCGCATGCGCGCTGCAGCCGAAGCCCTCGGTCTGAAGATCATGGTCGGCTGCATGGTCGGCAGTTCGCTCGCCATGGCGCCGGCGGTGCTTGTCGCGCAGGGCGCGGATTTCGTGGATCTCGACGGACCGCTGCTGCTTTCGAAAGACCGCACGCCGGGCCTTCGCTACGAGGTCTCGCTCGTCTTTCCGCCGGAAGCCAGCCTCTGGGGCTGAAGATACCAGCCGAGGAAAGTGAAAAGGCAGCCGGAAAGCGCGACCACCGACATGGAGTAGAAGCCGTCGACGCCGAACCAGGCGTAGAAATAGCCCGACAGAAAGGTGAAGATCGCCGTGAAGATGCCGGTGTAGAAAAAGTAAAGCCCCTGCGCCGACGCCTCCTGCTCCTCCGCGACACGCTCGACCAGCTTGTGCTGCATGCCCGTATGCATGATCGCATAGGTGAAGGCGTGGAAGCACTGCAGAACGAAATAGCCCGAGAAGCCGAGATCCATCGGAAAAATCAGCCAGCGCACGACCGCGAGCAGGCAGCCGGAGAAAATCATCGTCCAGACGCTGAACCGGCGGACGATCGCCCTGGCAAGGAAGAACATCAGCACTTCCGCTGCGACGCCGGCACTCCAGAGAATGCCGATCTGCGTGCCGCTGTAGCCTATATGCTGCCAGTAGATGGCAGAGAAGGCGAAGAGCATCGCATGGCTGCTGTTGACCAGCGTCACGCCGACCAAAAGCAGTTGCAGGTCCGCCTGGCGCAGCGATTGCGGCGGCGGCTCGGTGATTGCGGTAATCGGTGATGGCCTGCGCGGACGGCCGACACGCGGCGCGGCCACCGCCAACAGTATGGTGAGCGCGAAGCCTGCCGCCATTGCGGGCAGGACCATCTGCCCGCCGACGACTCCGATCAGCCAGCCACCCAGCATCGTCGCCCCGATAAAGGCGACCGATCCCCAGACACGCATCTGCGCATAGTCGAATCCCCAGCGCCGCACGCCCGAAAGTGCTATCGCCTCAACGATCGGCACATAGGGCGAATAAACCGCCGATTGCAGCGTGTAGATGACGAGCACCGGCCAGAAGCTCTGCGCATAGAAAAGAACGATTGCCCCGGCGAAGGACAGGATGCCCGACCAGATCAGGACGATCGCCCGCTCCCCGATTCGGTCTGCGAGAACGCCCGCCAGCGGTGCGGTGATCACCCGGACGAACATCGGAACTGCAAGCACTATGCCGATTTCGAAGTCGCTGAGCGACAGGCTGCTCAGCCAGACCGGAAAGTACGGCATCGCGAAACCGTTGACGATCAGCGGCGCTGAGAAGAGAAGCGCGATGCGGAGTGCGAAATGGCGCGGCGGGGGCCCCGCGACGAATGCGGGAGCAGATGACGGAATCATGGAGGGACCTGATGGCTGTGGGCCACCATTAACACAACCGCGCGTGTGTTTGCCATCGGCTCGTCGTCACCGCGGACGCTTGTCCACCGGAACGATAGTCAGACCCTTCCGCGGCTTTTCCTTGCCCCGCAAATCACTCAGGCGGCCTGCGGTGCAAGCCGCCTGACGGGCATTGTCTCGGCCTCGCCGGCTCGCTGCCCAGCGGCGCTGTCGCCGCGCATCTGGTGCCAGGTGATGAGCTCCATCGTGCCGTCGTGATGCTCGGCGATTGCCGTGCAGCTCTCCACCCAGTCGCCCGTGTTGATGTACCTGATGCCGTCGATGTCTTCGATGACCGCATGATGGATGTGGCCGCAGATCACCCCTTGCGCGTCGTGACGACGGGCTTCCTCGGTCACGACTTTCTGGAACTCGCCAATGAAGTTCACCGCGTGTTTGACCTGCAGCTTGGCCCAGGAGGAAAACGACCAGTAAGGCATGTCGAGACGACGACGTATGGCCGCAAGGCCAATATTGATGGCGATTGCCATGTCGTAGGCCCAGTCGCCGAGATAGGCGAGAACGCGTGCGTTGCGCACGACCACGTCGAACTCGTCGCCGTGCAGCACGAGATAGGTCCGCCCGTCCGCGCCCTTGTGAAGATAGCGCTGCGCCACTTCGATACCGCCGAAATGAACGCCCGGAAACTCCCGGAGGAACTCGTCGTGATTACCGGGGATGTAGATGATGCGCGTGCCTTTTCGTGCCTTGCGCAGAAGCTTCTGGACCACGTCGTTGCACGATTGCGGCCAGTACCAGCTGCGTTTGAGACGCCAGCCGTCCACGATATCGCCGACCAGAATGATCGTCTCCGCCTCATGGTGCCGCAGGAAATCCAGAAGAAAGTCCGTCTTGGCCGCTTTCGAGCCCAGATGAACATCGGAAATGAAAAGCGTCCGCAGTTTCAGAACGGAATTCTGTTGGTATGCCGATGCCGCCGCCATGCCAGCCTCATCCTGGTTAGCCGTTTCACGACCGTCAAAATCAGACTCGTGTTTCAGGAAGATGACATGGGACACGGAGCACGCAGCAAGCGCCGCGTAACCATGGCTGGAAAGAACCGCGTCGAAACTGTACCTGCCGGGCGATTCATGCCAAAAGGCACGACATCGATCAGCACCGGACGTGAACGCGATTTCCTGAACCGCGCTCTCGGGTCCCACGCAAGAATTCAAGGAATGCAAAGGCATGAACACGGGCGATAAAGCGAAATCCCAGGCCGTTCCCGCCAGCGGAGACATCGATCAGCAGGCACTCTTCTTCCATCGCTATCCTCGCCCCGGCAAGCTCGAGATTCAGCCGACCAAGCCACTCGGGAATCAGCGCGACCTGGCGCTCGCCTATTCGCCGGGGGTCGCCGCACCTTGCCTCGCGATCAAGGACAATCCCGAGACCGCCGCCGATTTCACCGCCCGCGCCAATCTCGTCGCCGTGGTATCCAACGGCACAGCCGTTCTCGGCCTTGGCAATATCGGTCCCCTCGCCTCCAAACCCGTGATGGAAGGGAAGGCCGTTCTCTTCAAGAAGTTCGCGGGGATCGACGTCTTCGACATCGAGATCGACGCACCGACGGTCGATCGGATGGTCGACGTCATCTCGGCGCTGGAGCCGACCTTCGGCGGCATCAATCTCGAGGACATCAAAGCTCCCGAATGTTTCGAGGTGGAGCGGCGTCTGCGCGAGAAAATGGAAATACCGGTCTTCCACGACGACCAGCACGGGACCGCGATCATCGTCGCTGCCGCCGTCCTGAACGGCCTGGAACTTGCCGGCAAGGACATTGCCGAGGCCAAGATCGTAGCCTCGGGTGCCGGGGCGGCGGCGCTCGCCTGTCTCAACCTCCTCGTCACGCTGGGCGCCAAGCGGGAAAACATCTGGGTCCACGACATCGAAGGTCTCGTCTACAAGGGGCGCGAGGCCCTGATGGACGAGTGGAAAGCCGTCTATGCGCAGGAGAGCGACAATCGTGTGCTCGCCGACAGCATCGGCGGAGCCGACGTGTTTCTGGGGCTCTCGGCCGCCGGCGTTCTCAAGCCTGAACTGTTGGCCCGGATGGCCGAAAAGCCACTGATCATGGCGCTGGCCAATCCTACGCCGGAGATCATGCCCGAAGTGGCCCGCGCCGCGCGCCCCGATGCCATGATCTGCACCGGACGCTCGGATTTTCCGAACCAGGTCAACAATGTCCTCTGTTTCCCGCATATCTTCCGTGGCGCGCTCGATTGCGGCGCACGCACCATCAACGAAGAGATGAAGATGGCGGCCGTGCGCGCTATAGCAGGCCTTGCCCGCGAGGAGCCGTCGGATGTCGCCGCGCGCGCCTATTCCGGCGAAACGCCCGTCTTCGGCCCCGATTACCTGATCCCTTCGCCTTTCGATCAGCGGCTGATCCTGCGGATTGCGCCGGCCGTGGCAAAGGCTGCAGCCGAAAGCGGCGTCGCCACGCGTCCGATCCAGGACTTCGACGCCTATCTCGACAAGCTCAACCGTTTCGTCTTCCGCTCCGGCTTCATTATGAAACCGGTCTTTGCTGCGGCGAAGAATGCGACGAAGAACCGCGTCATCTTCGCCGAGGGCGAAGATGAGCGGGTGCTGCGGGCCGCCCAGGTTCTGCTGGAGGAAGGCACAGCCAAGCCGATCCTGATCGGCCGCCCGCAAATCATCGAGACCCGACTGCGGCGCTACGGCCTCAGAATCCGCCCCGACGTCGATTTCGAGGTCGTCAATCCCGAGGGCGACCCGCGCTATCGCGACTATGTCGATGATTATTTCGCCCTCGTCGGGCGGCTCGGCGTCATTCCCGAGGCGGCCCGCACGATCGTGCGCACGAATACGACGGTCATCGGTGCGCTCGCCGTCAAACGCGGCGAGGCGGACGCGCTGATCTGCGGGGTCGAGGGACGCTACAGCAAGCATTTGCGCGATGTATCGCAGATCATCGGCAAGCGTCCGGGCGTACTCGACTTCTCGGCGCTCAGCCTCCTGATCTCACAACGCGGCGCGACCTTCTTTACCGATACCTATGTGAGCTTCAGCCCGAGCGCGGAGGAGATCGCTCAGACGACGGTAATGGCTGCAAACGAAATCCGCCGCTTCGGCATCACGCCGCGTGCCGCCCTCGTCTCCCATTCGAACTTCGGCTCGCGCGATTCCGAGAGCGCTTTCAAGATGCGCACCGCACTGCAGCTCGTGCGCGAGCTAGCCCCCGATCTGGAGGTGGACGGAGAAATGCATGGCGATTCCGCCATCTCCGAGGTCCTGCGCCAACGCGTGATGCCGGACAGCACGCTGAACGGCGAAGCGAATCTGCTCGTCTTCCCCAATCTCGATGCCGCCAACATCACGCTCGGCGTGGTCAAAACCATGACGGACAGCCTGCATGTCGGCCCGATCCTTCTGGGCTCGGCGCTGCCGGCGCATATCCTGTCGCCGTCCGTTACCTCGCGCGGCGTCGTCAATATGGCGGCGCTGGCCGTCGTCGAATCGAGCCATCCCGTCTGAGGGATGGCGCGCCTCCTCATTGGCGATGGAGGGCCGAAAGCGCTGTTTCCAGGGGAGCCGGCGCGGCCGCGCTAGCGATATCAGGCTCAAACTCAACTTATGATTGTATAGACCGGATTACTGCACCGTTTATGAAATATTGCACTAGACAAAACCGGCCGCCGTAAACCATGTTTATTATAGGGGCAAGTTTCGGTGTTACGGCATGACTAATCAACAAGCTGTCCTCAATTTGCTGGATATCGTGGAATATGGAGGTTGCGCCGACCCCGAGCGCTTCTTCGCCTTGATGCGAAGAACCTTCAACATCTCGCATCTCCTGTATCTGGAGGCGGAGTCGCTTCCGGATGGTCTGAGAATCTGCCGCCTGCATCACACTTTCGGCGCCTACGCCGCTGAAATCTACGCCGCCAGGGAGCTTTACAGGATCGACCCGATCCTCAAGCTTGCGCTAGGCGGTGTCAGGCCCGTGGAATGGGCGACAGCGCGGCGCCGCTTTCCGGAATGCGAGCCCCTCTTCGAGGCGGCCGAGGAGATCGGGCTTTCCACCGAAGGCGTGGCCTTGCCGCTCCCCTCGCCTGCAGGCCGCATGGCGCTCCTCGCAATCGGTGCCAATATGTCGCCGGTCGAGTGGTCCGCCTATCGCCGTTGCCATCTGCGCGATTTCCAGCTCGCTGCCAACCTGTTCCACGCCTCCATGCTCGAACATTCGGCCATGGCCGGGGCGCTCGACGAGCGCGATCTCCGCCTGACCGGGCGGGAAACCGAAGTGCTCACCTGGTCGGCGGCCGGCAAGAGTTACTGGGAGATTGCAACTATTCTCGGGATATCCGAGCGAACCGTGCGTTTCTTCATGACCAATGCCCGCCGCAAACTCAATGTAGTGTCCAACACGCAAGCCGTAGCGCACGCTGTTCGACACGCTCTGATCCCCACCATCTGACGGGTTGCCGGCCCGGGACAGGACCGGCCACTCGCAGTTTCCCCCACAAATCTATTGGGAAAAAACAAGAAAATAAACTGTCACTATAGACAGTTACATATGTCATCCGAGCCTGACAGCATCGCTACATCGCGTAATCACGCATGGAGCGAAAAATGATCAGGATAGTGAACGGAAACGGTCGCAGCCAGCATCCCCAGGCCATCGACGAGATGTTCCGGCTGCGTAAGCGCGTATTCCACGACTTTTTGAAGTGGGACGTCAAGACTGAAGGGGACTGGGAAATCGACCACTACGACAAGGCCAATCCGCTCTATGTCATGTCGTACTCGCCGGACACTGGCAAGATTCGTGGCTCCCTCAGGCTCCTTCCGACGCTCGGACCGAATATGCTGGACGATACGTTCCCGATCCTGCTCGGGGACAATCCGGAAATCCGCAGTGCGTCGGTGTGGGAATCGAGCCGCTTCTGCATCGACCCCGAAATTTCCCAGGATCGCGCATCGAACCAGGTCACCATCGCCGCGGCCGAACTGATGTGCGGTGTGGGCGAAATGAGCCTTGCCTCGGGCATCAGCCATATCGTCACGGTCACCGACGTTTTCCTGGAGCGAATGTTCCGCCGCATGGGTTGCCCGGGGGAGCGCATAGCCGACCCGCACAGGATCGGCTCCGTCCATGCGGTCGCCATTGCCTGGGAGGTGAGCAGGAACCTGCTCGAAACGATGAAGGCGGTGGCCTCCATCGAAGGTACCGTCCTCGATCGCCCGATGTCGCTCGAAACGGCACGCGCCGCCTGACCCGATATTCCGGGCCGTGCAGGCGCACGGCCCACAGCTATCCATTCAAGGGCATCGCAAATTAACGCAGATGCCCTCTTCCCGTTGCACCATCTCGACAAGGTCCTATGATGAGGCGGTAAGGCGGCACATCGGCAACGGTCCGCTGCAAGGCAGGAAGAAGCACGTGTCCGCGTCCCCGAAGGTGGCATCCAAGATCCGGCGCATCGCGGCGGTTCTCGTACCGCTCGCGTTGGCGACAACCGGTCCGGCTGCGGCATCCGGCGTTTGCGAACGGCTGAGCGCCCGCCTCGCCGGCCTTCCCACAGGTTTCACGACGAATGCCAGCCTGCGCGATTTCACAGGTGCGGTCTCCCGCCAGAACATCGAGTTGCGACGCGCCAAGAACGATCGCCGCCGAATGGAATGCAGCAGCGACAGCGTCGTCATTATCGGCGGCGATGACGAGGCGGCTTGCGCCGAACTCGACGGCACGATCGCGCGGATGGAGGAAAATCTGCGGCAACTCAAGGCGCAGCGCAGGCATCTGATCGGCGGTGGCGACGACGACGTTCGGCGGCGCATCCTCGCCGCAATGGAACTCAACGGCTGCTCGGGGGTGCGCGAGGCCTGGGATACCGGAAGCGCCGGAGGCGAGTTTGCGAACGCCGCCGCCCGGGAAACGGAGGTTCACCGGAACATCCTGAGGGACCTGCCGCCGGACAGCGATGCCTATCCGCTACTACTCGACGCCCCCGGATCAGAGCTTCCGCTCATGGAGCCCGATTTCGCCGGCAGCCTCAGAACCATGTGCGTGCGAACATGCGATGGCGCCTTCTTTCCCATCTCCTCGCATGCCACGCCGGCGGACTTCGGTCGCGACGCCGATCTCTGCCGCGCGCGCTGCCCGGGTGCGGAGACGGAGCTCTACTACCATGTGCTCGCAACGGAAGAAGCGGACCGGATGGTTTCGGCAACGACCGGCCGACCCTACACCGACCTCCCAACGGCCTTTGCCTACCGGGCGCGCGGTGTCGGCTCACCGGGCATCTGTGGCTGCGGAATTCCGGATTCCGCAACGGATGCCAACAGGCAAAAGACAGGCTCTGCCGGAAAGCTCACCGCCGTCAGCCCATCGGTCATTACCATCGGCAGCGAGAGAAAGGCGCCGCCCAAGCCGATAGAAGAGCGGCCCTACGACCCGACCAAAAACAAGGTCCGCATCGTCGGTCCGACTTTCCTTCCGCAGGAAGAGAGCGCGATCGACCTCAAGCATCCGCTTGGGCCGCGATACCAGCCGCTGCAGGACAATTGACAGGCGCCGTTGCGAGCATTCTGCTGGAATCACGCATATTCTTGATCCAGAGCCCGTTAAGCAGCGACCTTTGCGCGTCCGGTAAGACGCGCGGCGCTGTGGGAAACTTTTCGGAGGACTGCAATCTCTCCTCACCTCATCCCTTGTGCTCGTCACAGGGATGAGGTGAGCGCCGCGTCTGCGGCGCGGGAAGCGTTCTTGCAGCCCAAGGACTTGGTCTGGCTGGATTCCTGTGACAAGCACAGGAATGAGGGACCGGGGATGTGCGGCTACTACATCGAAGCGAAGCGGGACGCTGTATACGGGCGGGAGCTTCCGCGCTCGCTATCTTCACGGTTTATGAAACGCGCCGAGGGGTCGCACCCTCTCGACCCTCATCTCTGTGCTTGTCACAGGGATCCAGCAGCGCCGCGTCGGCGGCGCGGGAAGCGTTCTTTCAGCCCAAGGACTTGGTCTGGCTGGATTCCTGTGACAAGCTCAGGAATGAGGGACCGGGATGTGCGGCCACTACATCGAAGCGGAGCGGGGCGCTGTATACGGGCGTGACCCGGGACCTGTCGTGTCGCCTCGCTATCTTCACGGTTTATGAAGCGCGCCGAGGGACCGCACTCTCTCCTCACCTCATCCCTGTGCTCGTCACAGGGATCCAGCAGCGCCGCGTCTGCGGCGCGGGAAGCGTTCTTTCAGCCCAAGGACTTGGTCTGGCTGGATTCCTGTGACAAGCATAGGAATGAGGGTATCGAACAAGCCGCGTCGGGTATCTAGAATATCAACAGGCCTGAGATCAACCCTAACATCGTGATCTAACGGACACCCCAGCCTTCCTCGAAAACGAGATCTTCGAGCGGCAAGCGCTGCCGCCAGCCCTTCGCGGCGAGTTCCGGCTCTTGGTACAGCTTGTCGACGAAACCCAGGCAAAGCCAGGCAACGATTTCGATATGCTCCGGAATTCCGAGAATCGCCTTGATCTCCCTCTCATGGAAAATGCTGACCCAGCCGACGCCCACTCCCTCGGCGCGTGCGGCAAGCCAGAGGTTCTGGACGGCGCAAACGGTCGAGTACAGATCCATCTGCGGATTATGGGTGCGGCCCAGGACGACCGCTCCGCCGCGCGTCCGGTCGCAGGTCACGCAAATGCTGAGCGGCGCCTTGCGAATGCCTTCGAGCTTCAGCGAGCGATACTTCGCCTGCCTTTCGCCGGAAAACATTTCTGCGGCCTCGTCATTGGCGCGCCGGAATGCCTGCCAGACTTTCTCCCGCGTCTCGTCCCGACGAACGAGCACGAAGTTCCAAGGTTGCATGAAGCCGACGGACGGCGCCTGGTGCGCCGCAGCGAGCAGTCGCGCGACCAGATCCTCAGGCAGTGGTTCGGGCAGGAATTCGTCGCGCACGTCGCGGCGGGTCTCTATGGCACGATAGACGGCGGCGCGCTCGTCCGGCGAAAAAGCTCCGGCCGCCGCAAGGCAGCCGTTCTGGTCAGGCAGCATCGTTCGATCCCCAACAATGCGGAAACCTCCCGCCGTCCGCGCGGGGCCGGTCTATCTCGCCAGGCCGGTCTTCTGACTTCGGATCATCCGTTCGCGCCGCCTTCCCGAATCACGTGAAGATTCAGTGGCAAAGGTCTGAAAAGATTCAGACCAACCTGGCGAGAACGTCCCCGTCACAGCGTTGGGCACGTGCCGGAACTGCACCGGCTTCCCGATTCTCCCGCATTTCGCGGGCACCTGACGGCGGCATATGGCCACAGCTCCCCTCGAAACGCAAGGCGAGCAAGAGGGGAGCTTCAGAGCGGTGCCTCCGGGTGAGGCGAGGCGTCATAGGCACCCCAGATCGACTGATCGAAGCAGATGACGGAACCCGTCATGAGGCCGGATTCTGCCGATGAGAGATAGGCGCAGGCACGCGCGACCTCGGCCGGGTCTACGAGCCTGCCGAAGGGCTGGCTCGCCGCCGCCTTTTCCAGCCAGTTCGCAGGCGCATCGTGATATTCGCGCTGGATCCGGTCTTCGCCTTCCGAGGCCATCCAGCCGATGTTGAGGCCGTTGACCCGTATCCGGTTGCGCAGGACGGCATAGGCGGTGTTCCTGGTCAGCGTCTCCAGCGCCCCCTTCGACGCACAATAGGCTGTGATGAAGGGCTGGCCCGCCTTCGCCGACATGGAACCGATATTGACGATCGTGCCCTCCGTCTTCTCCCGCCGCATCACCTTTATCACCTCCTGCATCAGGAAGAATGGCGCCCGCACATTGACCGCGAACATCCGGTCGAAGAGTTCCGGGCTGGTGTCGAGGATCGTGCCGCGATCCGTGATCGCCGCGGCGTTGACCAGCGCGTCGACACGGCCGAAAGTGCGGTCGCAAGCAGCGACGACCGCACGGGCATCCTCCACCCGCTCGAGATCCGCCGGTACGTAGACGACCTTCGAACCGGTCGCCGCGGCGATCTCGGCAGCATTCGCCTCGCCCTTCGCCGCGTTGCGCCCGCAAATGACGACGCCGGCGGCGCCACGCTCGGCAAAGAGTGCGGCGATAGCGGCACCGAGCCCCTGCGTGCCACCGGTCACGATGGCGATCTTCCCGTCCAAACGGGCGTGGTCCGTGCTCATCCTGTTCCTCCCTTTGATATGTTGGTGAATATGGCTTCGTGACCGTACATTGAGCCAGGTGGTTTAGCTTAGCTTTCTCGCCGCCTGATCGGCCAACGCCTCGGCAAACGCCTCGGCACTCCATTCACCGGCAAGCGCTTCGTGCATCAGCTGCGCCTGCGTCCTGGGCGCCAGACCGCCAACCGGCGGATCACGATCGAGATTGGTCGGGAATGAATAGCCTTCGGCGCACGCGGCAACCGCATGGGCAATTTCGTCCTGCTTGAGCTTGCCGCCGGCCGCAAGGACTTTCAGAGCCGGAAAGAGCACGGCGCACATGTGATCGCGATCCACCGTTTCCATCGCCCTGCCGAAGGCGGAGGATACCTGCAGAAGATTGGCCACACGCTTGATTCCCGCAGACCGGTTGCTGCCCGCGGCGTGGAAAAGTGCCGGGTTGAAGAACACGACATCGCCCTTCTCCAGCGGCAATTGCACATGATTCTCTTCGAAATAGGCGCGGAACTCCGGCCGTCTCAAAGCGAGATATCCAGGCAGATACGTCTGGCTATAGGGCAGGAACAAGGTTGGCCCGCTTTCGACCGGCATGTCGCAATGAGCGACCGCGCCCTGGAGCGTCAGGACCGGCGAGAGCCTGTGCACATGCGCCGGATACTGCTCTATGACGGCCGAGGTCTGGAAGCCCAGATGGTAGTCGCGATGCGGCGATTGAGACGCGCCGCCCGGATTGACGCGATTGACCTGCGCCGTCATCTGGTAGCTCGGACCAAGCCATGCCTCACTGACAAGCGCGATGATGGCGTTGGCGTAGTAGGCGGCGAAATTCTCAGGGTTCTTCAGGCAGTGCTTTTCCAGAGAATTCCAGATCCGGTCGTTGGCGCCGGGCTTGGCGAAATGATCGCCGCCGCCGCTGTTGGTGCGGTGCTGCTCCTCGATGATCTCATCGAAGATGCGGCTCGCTTCATCGACCACATGCGTATCGGTGAAGGCGCGCTTGAAGACCGCGACCCCCGGCCCCGTCGCAAGCACTTCGCAGATCTCCGCAAGCACCGACCGCCTGCCGTCCTGCGTGCCGCAATCACCGATAAGACGGGCGCTGTCATAGATCAGGACGTTCTTCTGGCAGTCTGCCGCGTGCGGATAGTCCGCCAGGCCGACACGGTGCTCGACCGCGGCGCGAAATTCCTCGATATCGCAGGCCGCCTCACTGAGCCAGACGCGTTCCAGACGCGCTCTCGCGGGATTGTCCGTCTTCATCAGTTCTCCTCCTCAAGGACGACGATGATCCGACTATACGGCTTGCCCGCTTCTGATATAGAGCAGGAATCCATCAAAAAGCCATCAGGAGGGATCGGTGGCACATCCGTTTCTCGTCAAGGACATCGCCTTCCAGGCGGGACTCAGTACGGCGACTGTCGATCGCGTCCTCAACGGCCGGAGGGGCGTGCGCCAGCAAACGGTAATGCGCGTCAATGCAGCCATTCGTGAACTCGAGAGGCAGCAGGCCGGCCTTGAGGTACAGGGACGCAAATTTGCCGTCGACGTGGTGATGGAGGCACCGGAACGCTTTACCGAAGCGGTTCGCAAGGCATTCGAAAGCGAAGCCGCGACCTTCATGCCTACCGTTTTCCGGTCCCGCTTCCATTTCGCCGAGACCATGCGGCCGCAGGACATCAGCCAGTTGCTCGACCGTATTCGGCTTCGCGGAACCGACGGAGTAGTCCTCAAGGCGCCCGACGTGCCGGAGATTGCCGGCGCCGTAGCGCGGCTCGAAGAAGCGGGAGTTGCGGTCGTCACGCTCGTTACCGATCTGCCGCATTCATCGCGGACGGCCTATGCGGGGGCTGACAACCGCGCCGCCGGGGAAACCGCAGCCTACCTGATCGGCGAGCGCTTCGCGGACCGTCCTGCGACGGTGCTGGTCACCATATCGAGCAGCCGCTTTCGCGGCGAAGAGGAACGCGAGATCGGCTTTCGCCGCGTGCTGCGGGAAAAATATCCGCATATCGGCGTGATCGAGATCAGCGAGGGCCACGGCAGGAACGAGGAGACAGGCGCACTTGCCCTCAAGGCAATCGGCAGCCATCCGGAGATCAATGCTGTTTATTCGATCGGCGGAGGCAATCCCGCCGTGCTCGACGCCTTCAGACAGTTGCAGCGCGGCTGCCTTCTTTTCGTCGCTCACGACCTCGACGAGGACAATCTGGACCTCCTGCGTCAGGGCCTTGTCCAGTTCGTTCTTCACCACGACCTGAAAACGGACGTCCGCATGGCTTTCCACGCGGTCATGGAGCGCCGGGGCGCGCTGCGCGCCTCCGAAAAGCGGCATCTTTCCGCCGTCGAAGTAATCACCCCTTACAACCTGCCGCGTGTCTGACCCCGCAGGCTATTCCTCCGGCTGATAACGTACGAAGGCAAAGGCGGTGCCCGAGGGCGACCAGTTCGGGACGTTCACCGTCCCCTGCCCGCCGAAGAGTTCGAACAGTACGCGCGCATTGCCGCCGTCCGCATCCATCAGGCGGAGACGCACGTCGAGATCGCGCGGGTGATCGAAGACATCGCCGTCATAGGAGAGCACGAGCAGGTGCCTGCCGTCCGGCGACGGATGCGGAAACCAGTCGCCGTAAGGGCTGTCGGTGATACGCTGTAGATCCGCGCCGTCCGGCCTCACCCGCCAGATCTGCATGCGGCCGGTACGGCTTGAATTGAAATAGATCCACTCCCCGTCCGCAGACCAGTCCGGCCCGTCATTGCGGCCCTGCCCCTGCGTCAGGCGGCGTTCCTCCCCGCCTTCGACCGGGATCGTGTAGATGTCGAAGACCTGATCGCGGATTCCGCAATAGGCCAGCATGCGCCCGTCGGGCGACCAACCGTGCCAGTAGGACGGCAGGTTGCGTGTGACGAGCCGCGGCGTGCCGCCTTCTGCCGGCAGGAGATAGATTGCCGAACTGCCGAATTCCGTCTTGTCGCTGATCACGAGCGTGCTGCCGTCGGGCGAAATCCCGTGATCGTTGTTGCAGCGCCGGGCAAAGCCGGTATCGATCTCCGTGGGCTCGGAACCGTCGAAGCCAAGCCGATAAAGCCTGCCGTCGCCGTTGATGATGAGGAATTTTCCGTCGGGTGACCAGTTCGGTGCCTCGACCAGCCGCTCCGTCTGCCAGACGACGCGCGTCTCGCCGGTCGCGATGTCGAAGATCTCCACCGAACTGCGCATGCTACCCCCTGTCGCGGAAGCGGTTGGTGATCGGATAACGCCGGTCGCGGCCGAAATTCTTCCTGGTGATCTTCACGCCCGGCGCCGACTGGCGGCGCTTGTATTCAGCGATGTAGAGCAGGTGCTCGATCCGGTGAACGGTTGCCTCTTCATGCCCGCGCGCGACGATCTCCTCCGTGCTCATTTCCTTCTCGACCAGGCATTCGAGAATGTCGTCCAGCACCGGATAAGGCGGCAGCGAATCCTGATCCGTCTGGTCGGGGCGGAGTTCGGCCGACGGCGCCTTGTCGATGATGTTCTGCGGAATGACTTCGCCAGACGGGCCCAGCGCTCCCGGCGGAACGGTGCCGTTTCGCCAGCGTGCCAGCGCGTAAACCTGCATCTTGTAGAGATCCTTGATCGGATTGAAGCCGCCGTTCATGTCGCCGTAAAGCGTAGCGTAACCGACCGACATTTCGGATTTGTTGCCCGTCGTCACCACCATGGAGCCGAATTTGTTGGATATCGCCATCAGGATCGTCCCGCGCGTACGGCTCTGAAGGTTTTCCTCGGTAATGCCCGCCTCGGTTCCCTCGAACATGTCGGAGAGCGCGCTGAGGAAGCCCTCGACCGGCTCTTCGATCGCAACGATGTCGTAGCGGCAGCCGAGCGCCTTGGCGCATGCCTCGGCATCCTGCAACGACTCGCGCGAGGTGTAGCGGTAGGGCAGCATGACCGTGCGAACCCGCTCCTCGCCCAACGCATCCACCGCAAGCGCCGTGCAGATCGCCGAATCGATGCCGCCGGACAGGCCGAGAACGACGTTCCTGAAGCCGTTCTTGTTGACGTAATCGCGAAAGCCCAGCATGCAGGCGCGGTAATCCGCCTCTTCGCCTTCCGGTATGCGCGACTTGAGCCCGTTGGTCGAGGTCCAGCCGCCCGCGCCCCTTTTCCATTCGGAGACGGCCACCGCCTCTTCGAATTGGCTCATCTGGAATGCCAGCGACTTGTCCGCGTTGAAGGCGAAACTCGCGCCGTCGAAAACCAGCTCGTCCTGGCCGCCGAGCTGGTTGGCATAGATCATCGGCAGACCGGTCTCGATCACCTGCCGCAGCACCACCTGATGGCGCACGTCGACCTTGCCTCGGTAGTAGGGCGAACCGTTCGGTGACAGGAGAATTTCGGCGCCACTCTCCGCGAGGGTCTCGCAGACGCCGAGATCGCCCCATATGTCCTCGCACACCGGTATGCCGATCCGCACGCCGCGAAAGTTCACCGGGCCCGGCATCTCACCCGCGTCGAAGACGCGCTTTTCGTCGAATTCGCCGTAGTTCGGCAAGTCGACCTTGTCGCGGATGGCGATGATCGTCCCAGCGTCGAGAACTGCAACGGAATTGTGCCGGAGGCCGGCGGCCTGCCGCGGAAAGCCGATAACCACGCCCGGCCCGCCATCTGCCGTCTCCGCCGCAAGCTTCTCCACCGCCTGCTCGCAGGCCTTCAGGAAAGCGGGCTTCAAGACGAGGTCTTCCGGCGGATAGCCGGAGATGAAGAGCTCGGTCAGAAGCAGGAGATCGGCGCCTTCGCGCGCCGCCGCCGTTCGCGCCTCGCGTGCTTTCGCGACGTTGCCGGCAATGTCTCCGACCGTGGGATTGAGCTGTGCCACGGCGATCCGTAGCGTTGAGGGAGCGGCTTTCTGTGCAGTCATGAGCGGGCCCGTCGTCTCTCGTCAGCGAATGCATGTGTCGTTCGCGCTGTTCTTACCGCATCCGGGAGAAAAAAACCCGCACTCAATCGAGATCCGGCTGAAAAAATCCGAAAAGCTTCGTGTTTTCGGACCGTTAAGCGCAGCGCAGAAATTCTTTAGCCGCCACAGGAACCTGGCAGCGGCGGCGCCGTTTCCGCCATTCATCCCCTGTTCAAGATGACAGTCGTATGACGGTAGAGTGAAATATTTGTGAAACTGGAGACGCCCGTTGGCCCGTATCGATTCCGCCGTGAGCAGCTCTCAAGTCTACGCCGACGGGCAAGGCTCTTCCGCAAGATATACGAGAACCCTGTCGGGCGCCCGCAGTGCGCTCTTCACGCTTCTCATTGCGACGGCGCTCGTCTTCACCGTCGAATTGATCGTGCGCTGGTCCTTGCCCGAAACCGTCGCCTATTTCACCGATCCCATGCGCCCGGCCTGGACCACGGTCGCCGTGTTCTTCCTCGCCATGCTCGGCGTCGATGCCGTGTTCGGCCGCGAGCACAAGGCCGCGCTGCTCGTCGCGCCGCTCGCCGTTGTGCCGGCATTCATCAGTCAGCAGAAGCAGGTCTTCCTGTCCGATCCGCTCTATCCGACCGATTTCCTTTTCGGCCGGCAGATCATGGAATTGATGCCGGTACTCGTGAAGGACAGGCCGTGGACCGCAGTCGGCGTCGTCGCCGGTTTGATCGCGGCCATCGTCGTTGGCGCGCTCCTGCTGCGGTTCGCCTGGCGGAATTTTCCCAAGCTGACACGTCGGGAGCGGTTGATGCGGATCGCATTCGCCCTGCCGCTGCTGGTCGCATTCTGGAACATCATGGACTACAACCAGTTCTCGTGGATCCGTGACCGGCTTCGTGTCATCCCCATCATGTGGGACCAGACCGAGAACTACCGCCACAACGGCTTCGCGCTTGCTTTTGCCATCAACCTCCCGATGGCCAACGTAAACGCGCCGGCCGGCTATATGGCGGACGCGATCGACCGGATTCCGGTAAAGTCGCTTCCCGCCGGCACGACCCATCGCGGCAAACCGGATGTGATCGTGCTGATGAGCGAGTCTTTTTGGGATCCTACGCGGCTTCCCAAGGTGAAGCTCACGCCCGATCCCATGCCGACGATCCGTGAACTGCAGGGCGGCAACGTCTTTTCTCCGGAATTCGGCGGCATGACCGCCAATGTCGAATTCGAAGCGCTGACCGGTTTTTCCAACGCGTTCCTGCCCTATGGCAGCATCCCCTACCAGCAATATATCCGCAATCCGATTCCCTCGCTCGCCACCTTCTTCCGCGGCGAAGGCTATGTTTCGCGCGCCATTCATCCTTTCCAGGGATGGTTCTGGAACCGCACAGCCGTCTACAAGGCCTTCGGTTTCGACATGTTCCGGTCGGAAGAGAACATGCCGGCCATGCAGAAGCGCGGCATCTTCGCGTCGGACGAGTCTTTGACGGAGGAAATCATCCGCCAGGCGGACGAGGTGGAGGATCCTTTCTTCTTTTTCGCGGTGACCCTGCAGGGCCATGGTCCCTATGAGGCCAACCGCTATGCGAAGAACACGATCAAAGTCGAGGGCGATCTTCCCGAGGCCGACCGCCAGGTGCTCGCCACCTATGCGCAAGGCGTGAAGGAAGCCGACGACAGCCTCAAGATGCTGATGGACTGGGCGAAAGAGCGCGACCGGGAGACGATCATCGTTCTCTTCGGCGACCACCTCCCACCGCTGAACACCGTCTATTCCAGCACCGGTTACATGAAGGGCATTACGGCCGAGCGCAAGGGACCGAAGGATCAGATGAAGGCCGAGCATGAGACGCCGCTCGTCGTCTGGTCGAACAAGACGGGGCCGAAGAAGAACATCGGCACGATCAGCCCGGCCTTCCTTTCCTACCAGATCCTGAAACAGGCGGGCTACGAGCATCCCTACTACACGGGGTTCCTCGGCAAGGTCTACGACCACTACCGTGTCCTCGACCGTTACATGCTGATCCGCAAGAACGGCAAGGAGGTCGCCGACTGGCTGCGCCAGCCGAAGATTCCCGCATCGCTGCGTGACTACCGCTTCCTGCAGCACGACATGATGTTCGGCAAGCGCTACAGCACCGAGCGCTTCTTCAAGTCCCACGCCGAGCTTTACAGCGCTGGTTTGTGAACGGACTCGGCTAGGACGGCCAATCCCCCCGGCTCCACGAAGCGTTTCACTGCTTTCGACAAGCAGTGAAGCGCTTCTTGATTCCGGGCGAACCGTGCCCCCTCGGGAAAATGTGGCAGACGCCACCGAATTCAATTAAAACGCGAATAAATATTTCCTAAATTTCAATTTTCCACAAGCAAAAACAAATACTTGCAGGCGTATAGAATAATTAACGATTGTGGCGCAGCCTGAAGCTGCAGAGACAATGGGAAACAAATACTCAGAATACTTCGGAGGTGCCGCATGTCCGTTTTCAACCGCCTGCTCGGCAGTCGGAAGGGTGCTGCCGCCATTGAATTCGCAGTCATTGCGCCGCTTTTCTTCATGTGCGTGCTGACGCTGATAGCCTACGGGATCTATCTGAGCGCCGCACATTCGATCCAGCAGATAGCCGCGGATGCGGCACGGACGGCGATTGCGGGCCTTTCCGAAGAGGAGCGGGAGCGCCTTGCGACCGATTACATCCGGCGCACGACGATGAGCCAGACCTTCATCGACTCCTCCCGCATGAACGTCACCGTGCGCGATGACGCCAACAATACCAACCAGTTCACCGTCACCATCTCCTATGACGCAAGCGACCTCCCCATCTGGAAGCTCTTCACCTTTGCCCTGCCGGGTGAGCAGATCGAGCGTTACGCGACGATACGCGTGGGAGGCATCTGAGATGCAGGGAGCGACATCCGTCTTCCGGCGATGCCTGAAGTCCCGCACCGGCAATATCGGCGTCTCGGCGGCCCTCGTCATGCCGCTGGTGGTCGCGTCGATGGGGCTCGGCATCGATTACGGCTATCTCACCCTTCAGCGGCGCGAGCTGCAGTCTGTTGCGGACCTCGCCTCGATCGCGGCCGCCGCCAATGTAAGTTCAGCCGAAGAGGCCGTGCTCGCCCACTTCCGGAGCAACGGTCTCGGCTTCGCCGTCTCGACTCCCTCGGGGCTGCTGACTGTGGACGGCAAGCTCCTGCCCAACGATGTCGAGACCGCCGCAAAGGGGGTGGCTACGATCGTGCGCGGGCGCTATGTCCCCGACCCGACGATCGATGCCGGCCAACGGTTCATCAGGGGGGCCCTGCCCGCCGACGCCGTCCAAATTACGCTTGAGAAGAAGGGCGACATCTATCTTGCGGCGCTGTTCAGTGACTCGCCCGATATGAGCGTCATCGGCACCGCGGCGAGTTCGAAAATCGCTGCCTTCTCCGTCGGCTCCCGCCTTGCCAGCCTCAATGGTGGCCTCTTGAACGCGATCCTCGGCCAGATGCTCGGCACCAATGTGGCGCTGAAGGTCATGGATTACGAGGCATTGATTGACGCCGACATCGATATCCAGCCATTCCTCAAGATCATCGCCACCCGCCTCAGTCTCACGGCCGCTTCCTATGAAGACGTGCTGGCGACGGAGCTGACGATGCCGCAACTGCTCGGATCGCTGCGGCTCGTGCAGGGGCTTTCCGGAACGGTGACTTCAGCGCTCAAGTCCGTCGAACTCGCAACAGCCGGGAACAGGCAGACATTCACTCTGGCGCAGATCCTCAACATCGACCCGAAAAAGAGCCTCAGCATAGATGCGGGCTCGGACTGGTCGATGAAAGTCAGTGCATTGCAAATCGTCTCTGCCGCTGCGGTGATTGCCAACGGCGAACATCAGATCGCGCTCGACGCCGTTGCGGGCCTGCCAGGTATTGCCTCGGTAAAGGTCAGGCTCGCGATCGGTGAACCGCCCCTGGAAACGCCGAGCCATCGCCTTGGTTCACCGGGCGCGGCAGTAAGAACGGCACAGACGCGCCTCGCCGTCGAAGTCGTCATCGACGGTCTCGCGGCTCGCGCCGGGACCCGCATTCGGCTGCCGATCTATGTCGAACTCGCCCATGCGGAAGCAAAGCTCTCGGATATCCGTTGCTACGGCGGAACGCCGGAGAATGCGGCGGTGATCATAGATGCGGTTCCCGGCGTGGCGGAGATCGCCCTCGGCGATGTCGATCCCACCGTCCTGTCGAGCTTTTCGTCCGACGCCCGGGTGACCCGGGCGCGGCTCCTCGACGGTCTCATCAAGATCGACGGCATCGCCCATGTCGAGTCCAAGAACCTGCAACCCTCTCGCCTGGCGTTCAGCCCCACCGAGGTTGCCTCGCGGACGATGAAGAGCGTTTCGACCAGGGATATCCTCTCTTCCACGACCAAGACCCTGCTCGGCAATCTCGACGCCCAGATCAATGTGGGCGGTCTCCTCTCGATCGGAAGTCCGACTTTATTGCAGCAGGCCCTGGCGCAAACACTCGGCGCGGTGACCGCACCCGTCGATCAATTGCTCTACAATCTACTGCTCCTCGTCGGCGTGCGCATCGGCGAGGCCGACGTGCGCGTCACCGGCGTCAAATGCCAACGGCCCGTTCTTGTTCAGTAAAGCGCTCGCACACGTGCCGATTTCAATTTCGTGTGAAACAAATCGCAGGCCTTGCGCATTGTTCATTACGCGTGAATGGTAAATGCGGGGCGAAGGGACCATTGCAGTGCCCCCAGCGCAGGAGTGGGGGCGCGCGCAGCAGATGCAGCGGGTCGCGGAGAAGGGCAGCTCTGAGCAGCAGGTACCAACCGGCTTGACGGTTAGCGACTTGGTGCAAAATCCAAATTTCCCGCAAATATTGCAGGCAGGCGCGCGAACGCTGATCGCCGTCAATGACCTCTTCCCGCGCGTTGCGCGGCTGGTAGCGTCACACCAGAAGTGGATGCTGACCCAAGCGGCCTATTCCCTGCATCTCGAACGGGATGCCAACAACCCGGAATCAGGCATCACTGCCGCGCGGTTGCTCAAATTCATGCGGGATACCGGAGGCGCCAGCCGCAACACGGCGGCCGCATTCCTGGCGGAACTGGTCGCTTACAAGCTGCTTCAGCCGGCATCCGGCGGACGTACCAAGAGAGCGCGCCCTCTCGAGCCGACCGAGGTCAGCGAGACCGCGATGCGACTCTGGTTCAAGAGTCAGATGAGCACGATCGATCTCCTCGACGGCGGAACCAGAGTCTCACGCGTCGAGGCGGACAAATCGATTTTCGAACGCGCCCAGCCGCTCGCGGCACGGCGCCTCCTCTCCGACGGCAGATGGACGACGCCGCCGAAGGGTGTCGCCATCTTTGTCTGGTCCGAATCGGGCGGCGTGATCCTCGACGATCTCATGACGCGCGTCTGCGAATTCGTGCCGATGGACGGCAAGGTATGGGTCGATGTCAGCCTGGCGAAACTCGCCGAGCACTACCTGATATCGAATACCCATGTCCGCCGGATATTCGCCAGCGCCGACGCAGCCGGGTTCCTTGGCAAATCCGAGGATGGACGACGCGGACGGTTCTGGCTGAGCGCAAGGCTGATCGAGGAATATGTCTCCTGGCAGGCGGTCAAGATCGAGGCTTTGGCCAGCGCCTATGATCAAGCCTCCGATTGGCCTGCTTGACTGCCGAGCATTCGCTGCACGCCTTATGACGCTACGGCCGCGATCCTGGAAAGCGCGGCAGGTCGTCGCCGATATCGTAATAGCTCCCCTTGTCCGCGCAAAAGATGTGATAGCCGGGCTCGAGCGCCACCGCCCCGTCAAACGTTCCGGCGAGAATGGACGTGTAGTCCAGTCCATCCGCCTTCCAGAACAGGGCCGATCCGCAACGCCGGCAGAAACCGCGTCGCGCCTCATCGCTGGAACGGTACCAGGTCACGTTCTCGACGCCTTCCACTTCCATTTCACTGTCGAGCACATTCGTGGCCGCGTAGTAGAGCCCGGTTTGCTTTCGGCATTGAGAGCAATGGCAGAAGATCAGTTCGCGAAGCTTTCCGCGCGTCTTGAAACGCACAGCGCCGCAAAGGCAACCGCCCTCGTTTATTTCCATCGTCTGCCCCCTTCGAACCTGTGCACTTCAACACATAAAAGCCGGGCAAGCTTTCAAGCTGGCCCGGCCAAAGTCAAATTCAGAGAATGCGCCGCAGGTTCAGAAATATTGAACCGATGGCTTTATCGAAGCGATCAGCCGTTGACGACCATCTTCTTCTCGTCGCGGCCGCCCTTCATCCGCTCGGCGAGCAGGAAGGCCAGCTCAAGTGCCTGGTCGGCATTGAGGCGCGGATCGCAATGGGTGTGGTAGCGATCGGCAAGGTCGTCGCCGGAAAGCGCACGCGCGCCGCCGGTGCACTCCGTGACGTCGTTGCCGGTCATCTCGATATGGATGCCGCCCGGATGCGAGCCTTCGGCGCGGTGAATCTGGAAGAAGCTCTCGACTTCGGACAGAATCCGCTCGAACGGTCGGGTCTTGTAATTGTTGAGCGTGATCGTGTTGCCATGCATCGGATCGCAGGACCACACCACCTTCTTGCCCTCCCGCTCGACGGCTCGGATGAGGCGCGGCAGATGCTCGGCGACCTTGTCGTGGCCGAAGCGGCAGATCAGCGTGAGACGTCCCGCCTCGTTGGCGGGATTGAGGATGTCGATCAATTCGAGAAGGCCGTCCGCCGTCAGCGACGGGCCGCACTTCAGGCCAAGCGGATTCTTGATGCCGCGGCAATATTCGATATGCGCATGATCGGGCTGGCGCGTACGATCGCCGATCCAGATCATGTGGCCGGACGTCGCGTACCAGTCGCCCGAGGTCGAATCGACGCGCGTGAGCGCCTGCTCGTAACCGAGCAGCAGAGCTTCGTGGCTGGTGAAGAAATCCGTTTCACGCAGGCTCGGATGGTTTTCAGCGGTGATACCGATCGCCTTCATGAAATCCATCGTCTCGGAGATCCGGTCGGCGAGCTTGCGGTAACGCTCTGCCTGAGGGCTGTCCTTGACGAAACCGAGCATCCACTGATGGACGTTCTCGAGATTGGCGTAACCGCCCATGGCGAAGGCGCGCAGCAGGTTCAGCGTGGCCGCGGACTGGCGATAGGCCATGACCTGCCGTTCCGGATTGGGCACGCGTGCCTCCTCCGTGAACTCTATGCCGTTGATGATGTCGCCGCGGTAGCTCGGCAGCGTCACATCGCCCTGTTTTTCAACGCCCGACGAGCGCGGCTTGGCGAACTGGCCGGCAATGCGGCCCACCTTGACGACCGGCTGCTGCGCACCGAAGGTCAGGACGACGGCCATCTGCAGGAAGGCGCGGAAGAAATCGCGGATCGTATCGGCGCCATGCTCGGCGAAGCTCTCGGCGCAGTCGCCCCCTTGCAACAGGAAGCCGCGGCCCTCGGCGACATTGGCAAGTGCGCTCTTGAGACGGCGCGCCTCTCCGGCGAAGACAAGCGGCGGATATTTGGCAAGACGCGCCTCCACGCTATCGAGCGCTGCGAGGTCCGGATAGTCCGGCACCTGCTGAATGGGTTTTTGCCGCCAGCTGTTCGGAGTCCAAGTCTGTGCCATTTCCATCACCTGTTGTCTGACGCGGATCGGCCCGCGTCGCGCCCTGCGGCCGTCACGCCGCCCGGCATCCGGATTTGCATGCGTCCGCGTCGGCAGCCCCGCCGATACCTGCGATCTGCCACAACGCCCGGGGCGGACTACTTTCGCGGATGCGGGCTTATAAACGTTAACAGGGGGCTTGGAAAGCCATCCTACCAGAAAACGTGGACTGCCACGACGCCGGCGGACAAGGCTCAGCCGACCCTCTCTCCGTTCCTCACGCGATAGCTCGGCTGATACATCGTGACGAGCTCCTCCGCCGCCGTTGGGTGAACCGCCATCGTCCGGTCGAAATCGTCCTTCGTGCAGCGGGCCTTCAGCGAAATCCCCAACAACTGTGCCATCTCGCCCGCATCATGGCCGAGAATATGCGCCCCGACGACCTTGCGGTCAGAGGCATTGACGACGAGCTTCATGATCGTCTTCTCCTTACGGCCGGAGAGCGTCGCTTTCATCGGCCGGAACTCGGCGCGATAGACCTCGATCTCTTGGAATTTCCGGGCCGCTTCCTCTTCCGTGATCCCGACCGTGCCGATCTCGGGTTGCGAGAAGACGGCAGTCGCGATCAGGTCGTGGTCCGGCGAGGTCGGATTGTTCTTGTATTCCGTCTCGATGAAGCACATGGCCTCGTGGATCGCCACCGGGGTCAGCTGCACGCGATCGGTCACATCGCCGAGTGCGTAGATCCCCGGCGTGCTCGTGCGCGAAAAGGCGTCGACGATGATTGCACCGAGCTCATTGGTCCTGACGCCGGCGGCCTCAAGCCCGAGACCCGTCGTGTTCGGCACACGACCGAGCGCCAGCATCACCTGGTCGGCGACGATCTCACCATGTTTCATCGTCGTGGCCACCCGCCGCCCGTCCGCATCCGCCGACACCGACTGAATGATGTCCTCGCAGAGGATGCGGATTCCCTTCTCCTCCATGGCTGCGTGCAGACCACGCCGCATATCCTGATCGAAGCGGGACAGAATTTCCTTCCCGCGGTAGATCAGCGTCGTTTTCACGCCCAGCCCGTGGAAGATATTGGCGAATTCCACGGCGATGTAGCCGCCGCCGGCAATGAGGATCGATTCCGGCAGCGCCGGAAGATCGAAGGCTTCGTTGGAGGTGATGCACAGTTCATGGCCCGGCAGCGCGTCATGCGGACTCGGATGCCCCCCGACCGCGATAACGATGCGCTCCGCGGTGACGGTCTTGCCGCTAGCAAGCAGCTTCACGGTGTTCGGACCGGCGAGCTCGGCGCGCGTATCCAGGATCTCGGCGCCGGCATTCGCCAGACCCTTACGGTAAAGACCCTCCAGCCGGGCGATTTCCTGTTCCTTCGCGGCGACGAGCTTGGCCCAATCGAAACGGCTCTCGCCGACGACCCAGCCGAAGCCGGCGGCATCTTCGAAATGTTCCGCAAACTGCGAGGCATAGACATAAAGCTTCTTCGGTACACAGCCGCGGATGACGCACGTCCCGCCGTAACGGAACTCCTCGGCGATCGCCACCTTCTTGCCGAGCGCCGCAGCCAGCCGTCCGCTTCTCACGCCGCCCGAACCGCCGCCGATCACGAAGAGGTCATAGTCGAAAGCGCTCATGGGAACTCCTGCAGGAAGTGAAATGTCGAATAGGCCGTCGGCCGGGAGACGTCGGGCTGGAAAGCGCAAACGGAGTCGCCTTTCGCCCCTGATATAGTATTGCGGCGCAAAAAAAGAAAAGCCCGGATCGCTCCGGGCTCCTGTCTTGCGGTTAAATTCGTGCCGTCAGGTGGCGGCCAGACCGCCGGTTCGACCCGTCGTTATTGCGCAGGCGCCGCGGTGCCGGCATTTGCCGCCGGCGCATTGCCGATCTTCTCGTCGAGCGACTTCGTCGCTTCGCTGGTCAGGTCGCGCGAAACGCCGGCAGCCCAGATGTCGGCGGCCTTCAGCATCTCACGCGAGGCGATCGGGCCGTCGTTCAGAAGCTTCTTGCCCGCGGTCGAGTTGTAGAAGTCGGCGATGGCGTTCAGTTCTTCGACGGTGAAGGTCTTCGCGTAGATGGTGGCGGCTTCGCGCTCCAGATCCGAACGCCGCCCGGCGAGGCTGAGCGCCTTCTCGTCCACGGTCGCGGTGATCAGTTCCTGATGGTTCGGCGATGCCTGAATGAGGGTGTTCTTCAGGCGTTCGGCGAGGTTCGGCAGAATGTTGTCGAAGCTGTTGGTCACGCCGAGCGCGGCGATCGTCGCACGCGCAGCCTTGATCTGATCTTCCGTCACGTCCTGCGCCCGTACCGCCGGAACCGCAACCGAAACGAGGATCGCAGCAGTAGCGAAAGTGCGGGCAAGACCTGCGAATTTGTTCATATTTTTCCATGCTCCTGTGTTGGCACCTGCCGCCCGGCCGATAGCCGCCGCCTGGCTGACCTGTGCAAAAGTCTGTCTCTCGATACGCCCCGCGCCGCTGGCCGGAACGGTTCAAGAGGCCGTAAGCGTGCGCGCTCCCTCAGGACCGGCAATGATCGCCATCGACGCCATTTCTATAAAAAGCCCGTGCTCGACGACGCCCGGAATGGCGTTCAGCTCCACCGCGAGCGCATCTGCATCAGGAATACGGCCAAAAGATGCGTCGAGAATGAGGTGTCCGCCATCGGTCGTGAAGGCTCCGTCGCCGGAGGATCGCACGACGATGTCTCCTGCCAGACCCAGACGCGAAGCGGTCTTCTCGATCGCGAGCCTCGTGGCGACCTGGCCGAAAGAATTGATCTCGATCGGCAGTTTGAAAGCGCCGAGCACGTCCACGACCTTCGATTCGTCGGCGATGACGATCATCCGCGCCGAGGCGCTCGCGACGATCTTCTCGCGCAGCAACGCGCCACCGCCACCCTTGATGAGGCGTAGCTTTCCGTCGACCTCGTCGGCCCCGTCGATCGTCAGGTCCAGTTCCGGCAGTTCGTCGAGCGACTTCAGAGGCACACCGAGCTCGAGGCAGAGGCGCGCAGTCCGCTCGGACGTCGGGACGCCGGAGATCTGAAAGCCGGATGCCACTTTCTCGGCCAGCAATCGGACGAATTCTTCAGCCGTCGAGCCTGTGCCTATTCCAAGCCGCATGCCGTTTTCGACATGTTCAAGCGCCGCTTCGGCGGCCTTGATCTTCATTTGGCGGGCGTCCATGCGCCACTCGCTCCCTCTCGATCCACGTCAGGCGGGGGCGTCGCCCTCGGCCGCCACCGTCCAATTCCGCTGAGACACTTACACGCCCGCCGCGGCAAACAAAAGTCAAAATGCACGGCCTGAGCCGGATTCCGGCAGCGCTACGACCTAGGTCGCCATTGCATTCGACGCCGACTTCGCCTACCCGGTCGGACAAGGTTTTGCAGAACGAGGTTGCCGGTGTCCCTGCCCCTAGTCGTCTTCGATCTCGACGGTACGCTCGTCGACACAGCGCCCGATCTCGTCGCCAGCTTGAACCATGCGGTGACGCAAGCCGGTATCGAGCCGGTGACCTACGCGGACCTCACGCATCTGGTCGGCCACGGCGCACGGGCCATGATCGAGCGGACCTTCGCGCTTCGCGGCAGAACGATTGCCGAAGAAGAACTGTCCTGGCAGATGAAAGAGTTCGTCGATTTTTATCACGGATCGATGCCGGGTGAATCCCTGCCCTATCCGGGACTGATCGAAGCGCTCGACCGCCTGCAGGATGCGGGGCTGAAACTCGCCGTCTGCACCAACAAGCCGGAAATGCTGGCAAAGCGTCTTTTGGAGGGGTTGGGGCTACTTGGCCGCTTTGCGGCGATATCCGGCGGCGATACCTTCACCGTCCGCAAACCGCATGCCGATCACCTGCTGTCGACGGTCTCGAATGCCGGTGGGGTGGCCGAACGGGCGGTCATGGTCGGCGACAGTCTCAACGACGTTCTCGTCGCCCGAAATGCCTCCGTTCCGTCGATCGTCGTGCCCTTCGGCTATTCAGACGTGCCGATAGAAAGCTTGCTGCCCGACCAAATCATCGGGCACTTCGACGAATTGACACCGAATCTGGTCGAGACCGTGCTCTCCCGCAAGCCGAAGTGAAAGGGGCCGCTCGTGTAACGCGGCCCACCCTCCTCAACCTTCCAAACTCCGCGCCTTGCGCGTCGCCTCGAATGCGCGATTCATATACATGTCGCGCTCGTAGACGTCGTTGAAATACTCGACGGTCCCGTCCTTGTTCGGCCAGGCGGTAAAGTAGGAAACATAGACCGGGACTTTGGCGGACACCGGCAGCGCCTTGTTGCGGCCGCCTGATATTTCCATGCCGACATCATCGACACTTACGCCCAGAACCGCCGCCGCCATCCGCCGGGGATCGGCAAGACGCACGCAGCCATGGCTGAGCGCCCGCTGATCACGCTTGAAGAAGCTCTTCGACGGCGTGTCGTGCATGTAGATCGCATGCGCATTGGGGAAGAGGATCTTCAGTTCGCCAAGCGCATTGTCGCTGCTCGGCGGCTGACGCACGGCGACCGAGTTCGTCGATCCGTACCAGTTCACCGCGGTGGAAGGAACAACGCGGCCGCCGACTTCCACCTGATAACCCATCCGATCCAGGTAGCCCGGATCGTTTCTAAGCTTCGGCAGCATCTCGTTGACGATGATCGACTGCGGCACGCCCCAATAGGGATTTACTTCGACCGTCTGGATTTCGTCCTGGAAGAAATATGTCTGGTTGGCCTTGGAACCGACGACCACGCGCATGGAGAACTGCTCGGTGCCCTGTTCCGTATAGGAGGCGGTGAAGGCCGGCTGGTTGATGAAGACATAGCGCTCGCCAAGCCCATCCGGCAACCAGCGCGCCTGCTCCATCGCGATTTCGACCTTGTCTATCTTCCCTTCGGTCGTATCGCCGCCGGTGAGCGCGCGTATCGACGCCTGCCCGACAATGCCATCCGCCTTCAGGCCATGTTCCTTCTGGAAGGCCTCGACGACCGGCACCAACTCGGGCGTGTAGTCCGGCGTCCCGTCATAGGCCGCGAGCACGACCGCATGCTCCGTCTTCAACGCTTCCGAGGCTTTCAACTTGATTCCGGCGATGACATTCGCGAGTTCCGGATTGCGTTCGCCGGGCTTCAGCAACGTCCCCGGTGCGATCTCCACCCGTGGCACAGCTTCCACCTGCGTCCGAAGCCGCTCGAGTTCCTGCCTCAATGCCGTAAACTGTGCGCTTTTCGGATTCTGACTTTCGACAAGCGCCGCGACGTCACTGCTTGTCTCGACCTTCTCCAGAAAGCCAAGAAGATCGACGTTTTTCCGCTTGAAGTCGTGATAGCCGGATATCCTGTTCGGGTCGATACGGCCGCGCACGGTGTCCTGGACATAGGTGAGCACGGCCGCGGACATCGCGATTTCGAAGCGCACCAAATCCTTCTCGCGGGCGATCATGTCGCCGCGGTCGAAATCTTCCGGAGGAATGACGACGGCGTAGTCGAGCGGGTCGAGACCGACCTTCGCAGCGTCGGACAGGACGGCCAGCGCCGCCTTGGCACGGCCGTTGACGCCCGTCCTCTCGATCCACAGGAAATCCGACCGGGTGCCGTAGAAATTCTCGACAGCTTTCGCCACCTCGCCGGGCGCGCGCACATTGATTTCCGGAAGAAACTGGCGCGCATCGGAAAGCGGCGAGCGCAGCATCGGCGGCAGGGCTCCGTTCAGCACCGAACCGGTAACGACGGGATCGACCAGACGGTCCGTCGCGATCCGGCGCAGCGGGTCCGCCTTATAGGTATAATAGCGCGGGCCGGTGATGCGCGGAGGCTTCGCCACCTTCTGATCAAGCCGCTGCGGCGCGAACATGTCCACGCCCGGAACCTGCTGGCGAGGCTGCACCTGCTCCTGCGCATCGCGCTTCTTGCCTCCGCGGATGAAGTCCATGAAGGTGATTGCAGACGCCGGCTGCACATCCATGGTTGCAACCGCACAGCCGCTCATGAGCGCGACAATCGCTGCCGACTTGATAGTTCTCATAGATATAAACGTCCCCGTATTGCGTCGCCGCCGAATGCAGTCGCCGCCAGATTCTCGCCACGCCCTCGTGCTCCGAGAGTTATAGAAAAGGATGGTGAATGAAAAGGAAACGAAGCCTCCCGAATCCGCGCCCCGCGTATCGCCGCGTCCCGTTTTCAGCCATGACCCTTCGTCTAAAAATCTGATTTGCATCCACTTTGAACGCCGCGGCGCCATGCCGATGTTCCCTGCGACACAGGGAAGATGCGCAACGGAAGATTGCGGATGTGACGGAAAGGACACATCGTGCCGGCCGGAAACCCTTGTGAGCGAAGCCTGATCGCGGCTTGCCGCTCGGCGGAAATTCAAACGATTGTAGGGGCTCCAAGCCCCCGCGGCCCCTTTACAAGGCGTCATGGCCGAGGCAGAGAAATGCCCGGCAGCGGGGAGAAAGATCGGCTTTGGACCCGGTTCCCCGCCTCGGCTTCATGAACCGCATGACGAAAGCAGGTATCGCGATGACATCGACCCGCACGGAAACAGATACGTTCGGCCCCATCGAAGTGGCGAGCGACCGCTATTGGGGCGCACAGGCCCAGCGATCGCTGGGCAATTTCAAAATCGGCTGGGAAAAGCAGCCTCTGGCAATCGTGCGTGCACTCGGCATCGTCAAACAGGCGGCTGCCCGCGCCAACATGGCGCTCGGCCGCCTCGATCCGACGATCGGCGACGCTATCGTCAGGGCCGCGCAGGAGGTGATCGACGGCAAGCTTGACGAGCACTTCCCTCTCGTCGTGTGGCAGACGGGCTCCGGAACCCAGTCGAACATGAATGCGAACGAGGTCGTTTCCAACCGTGCGATCGAGCTGCTCGGCGGCGTCATGGGCTCGAAGAAACCGGTTCATCCGAACGATCACGTCAATATGAGCCAGTCGTCGAACGACACCTATCCCACCGCCATGCACATCGCCTGCGCGGAGCGCGTGATCCACGATCTGCTGCCGGCGCTCAAGCACTTGCACAAGGCGCTCGAAGAGAAGGTGAAGGCTTTCGATCACATCATCAAGATCGGACGCACCCACACGCAGGACGCAACGCCCCTGACTCTGGGACAGGAGTTTTCCGGCTATTCTGCGCAGGTCGCCTCCTCGATCAAACGGATCGAGATGACGCTCCCCGGCCTTTGCGAGCTCGCCCAGGGCGGGACCGCCGTCGGCACCGGGCTCAACGCGCCCGTCGGATTTGCCGAGAAGGTCGCCGAGGAAATCGCCGGCATCACCGGCATCGGCTTCACTTCCGCGCCGAACAAGTTCGAAGCACTGGCCGCACACGACTCGATGGTCTTCAGCCACGGCGCAATCAACGCCACCGCCGCCGCGCTCTTCAAGATCGCCAACGACATCCGCTTTCTCGGCTCTGGCCCCCGCTCCGGCCTCGGCGAGCTTTCGCTGCCGGAAAACGAGCCGGGCTCGTCCATCATGCCGGGCAAGGTCAATCCGACTCAGTGCGAAGCGCTTACCCAGGTCTGCGTCCAGGTCTTCGGCAATCATGCGGCGCTGACCTTTGCCGGCAGCCAGGGCCATTTCGAGCTCAACGTCTACAATCCGCTGATGGCCTACAACTTCCTGCAGTCGGTGCAGCTGCTCGCCGATGCGGCTATCTCCTTCACCGATAATTGCGTCGTCGGGATCGAGGCGCGGGAGGACAACATCAAGGCGGCGCTCGACCGTTCGCTCATGCTGGTGACTGCGCTTGCGCCGAAGATCGGCTACGACAACGCGGCCAAGATCGCCAAGACCGCACACAAGAACGGCACCACGCTTCGCGAAGAGGCCGTAGGCGGCGGCTACGTCACGGACGAGGAGTTCGACGCCGTCGTCCGCCCCGAGACCATGATCGGCCCGGCCTGATCGGACTTCAGGCGGCCGCGGCTCGACATGTAGCCGCCGCGGCCGCCTACCACATGGTTTTCGCGGCGCGGCCGGGCCATTCCCGGTCATAGCTTTCCTTGTCGAAATCGGCCTTGGCAGCCTTCAGCAGCGCGCCCGGCGTCGGCAGCGAGGCGGCATCGGCGAAGCGCTCCGCATTCCAAAGCTGTGAACGGATCAGAGCCCGGGCGCATTGGAAATAGACCTCGCCGATCGTGACCACGACGACGCTGCGCGGGTGCTTCCCATCGATCTCGAAGGAACTGGTCAAAGCGGGGTCGACGCTGACGACGGCGGTGCCGTTGATGCGGATGGTGGTATTCGATCCGGGCACGAGGAAGAGCAGCGCCACTCTCGGATCGCGCACGATATTGGCAAGCGAGTCCACCCGGTTGTTACCCCGCCAGTCGGGCATCAGCACGGTCTTGTCGTCCGCGACGCGGACGACGCATCGATCGTCGCCCCGCGGCGAACAGTCGAGTCCCTCAGGACCGACGGTGGCGAGCGCTGCGAAGGGCGACGCTTCGATCATTTCCCGGTACTCGGCCGTCAGTGCAGCCGTTACCTTGACGATCGATGCCTCGCTCGCTCCGCCATAGAGCGCCTGCAACTCCTCGACCGTTCCGATAATCGTCATCTCATCCCTCCTGCAACGGTGCTGCGGCTGTCACGCCGAAATCGCGATCTCTGCGCGCCCGTTTCGAGGAATAGCATGACGACCTGATGACGCCATCAGGCGATTTTTGACATGGGAGCCTCTTTCCTGCGCTCCCAGAGAAATTCGTTGATCTTCTCGATGACCGCAGCGGCGGAAACGATGCGGCGATGCCCGAGACCGTTCGCCCAGTGCAATTCTACATTTGGCCCGACCGCGCCGTAGCGGCGCGCGTGATCGGCGGGGACCTCCTTGTCGTCCTCGGCATGGATGACCAGAACCGGCCTGCGGAGTGCCGCCAGGATGCGGGTGGCATCGAAACCCTCGATGCGACGCCCGGAGAGCCGCTCCACCATGCCCTCGAAAGCTGCCTGCGCCTTCGGCGCGAGCCCCAACATCCGGCCGAAGCCCCTGAAGAGCCATGTCATTTCGCTTGGCGCACCGATCAGGACCAGTTTCCCCGGAACGCGCGCCGGTACGTCGCAGAGCACTGCCCCGGCCGCGCAGGCGAGGCTCGCGCCGCCGAAGGAATGGCCTATACCGACATCGAATCCGTCGAAGTGGCGCCACGCCGCATCGATCGCCCTCACCGCTTGCGGCATGGTCAGTGTCCGCCCGGGCGACGCTCCGTGACCCGGCAAGTCGAGCGCCACCACCTCCGCTCCCGCGGAGAGCAGGCCGTCGATCAGCGTTGCCAGATAGTCGCTGCGAGATCCCCAGCCGTGCGCGACCAGTACCCGCGGCCCACGACCGCCGTTGCGGCATTCGAAATGGCGAGCGGCAGCCCAGCCGCCCGCAAAGGACAACGTGACCTTCCGCGACCGTTGCATGATCGGCACTGCCGCTTTGAGCAGCGCCGCCTCCTTGCCGCTTTTTGGCTTCCGGCTCGGAGTGCGGCAGAAGATCCAGAATGCGGACTTGCCTGCCTTGTCGGCCGAAAACGCGGAAACGGCCTTCAGCGATAGACGGATGACCTTGATCGCAAAGGATGGCATAGTGTAGCTTTCTAATGTTCAACCATGAACATAATTGTACAACGATGAACAGAAAGCAAGCACAGATCGAAAGCCACCACTTTCCCTGGGATCATCCTCGTTTTCGAAGTTGGATCGCCGTTGCCCGCGCCTGTCAGCTGATGCAGCAGACATTGACGCGGCGGCTGAGCCATCTGGATGTGAAGCCACCGCACCTGGACATCCTGGTCAATCTCTACCGCTTCGACGGCATCACCCAGCAGGAGCTTGCACGCAAGCTGCTCGTCGGCCGCTCGAACATGAGCATGCTGCTGCCGCAGCTCGAAAAGCGCGGCCTCATCGAAAGGCGAGGCGACGCAAGAGACAAACGCGTGTTGCGTCTGTCGCTGACCTCAGCCGGAAGGACCTTGACCGAGGAAGCAATGGAAATTCAGACCGCGCTCATCGAGAGTTCGCACGGCGGGGAGCCGATCGAGGACTGCGTCAAGGTCGCCGAGTCGATGGAGCGGATCATCGCCACCCTGCTCAAGGAAGATGAATTGGCGGCGGGAAGCTGACCGAGGCTGCCCGGTCGGCGGTCACCAAAGGCTGCGAGACGTCAGCGCGGCTTTTCGGCCTTGTCGCGCGACATACCCTTGTCGGCGAGCTCCTGCTCATAGGCCTTGAACAGCTCTTCGCCTTTCTCGCCGAGCTCCCGCAGGTAGGTCCAGGTATAGATGCCGGTGTCATGCGTATCGTCGAAACCGATTCGCACCGCGTAATTTCCCGTCGGCTGGACCGTGATGATCTGGACGTTGCGCTTGCCCGGAACCGTCACCCGCTGGCCCGGCCCGTGCCCTTGCACCTCTGCCGAGGGCGAGAGGACCCGCAGGAGTTCCGCGGACAGGTCGAAGGCCACGCCGTCGTCGAAGGTGACGGACAGGCGGTGGCGGTCCCTGGATATCCGCAGTTCGGTCGGCCAGAATTCGCTCATCGTCATTGCTCCGTGTTCGTCCTCGTTCAGTAAAGCAGAATTGAACGGCCGGAAATCGCCCCCAGAAGGCTTTCCAGATATTTGAAACAGTTTGCGGCAGGATGCGCCTTGACGCGACCCTTTTTGACCACGACATTGAAAGCGCAGGGAGAAAAGACTTGAACACGGCCGCTATAGACCAGACCGACGCCAGACCGCTCGACACCACGACTGCCCCGATGGTCGATCCATTTGGCCGCGCGGTCACCTATCTGCGCGTCTCTGTCACCGACCGCTGCGACTTCCGCTGCACCTATTGCATGGCGGAGCACATGACGTTCCTGCCGAAGAAGGACCTGTTGACGCTGGAGGAACTCCAGCGGCTCTGTTCCGCCTTCATCGCCAAGGGCGTACGCAAGCTGAGGCTCACCGGCGGGGAGCCGCTGGTGCGCAAGAACATCATGTTCCTCATTCGCGAACTCGGCAAGGAGATCGAAGCGGGACGGCTGGACGAACTGACACTCACCACCAACGGCTCGCAGCTTTCGAAATTCGCCGCCGAACTCGTCGATTGCGGCGTGCGGAGGATCAATGTCTCGCTCGACACGCTCGATCCCGACAAGTTCCGCCAGATCACCCGCTGGGGCGAATTGGCAAGGGTGCACGAAGGCATCGACGCGGCGTTGGCAGCCGGATTGAAGGTGAAGATCAACGCCGTTGCCCTCAAGGACTTCAACGATGCCGAGATACCGGATCTGATGCGCTGGGCGCATGGCCGCGGCATGGATCTGACGCTGATCGAGACCATGCCGATGGGCGAAGTGGACGAGGACAGGACCGACCATTACCTGCCGCTCTCGGAAATGCGCAGGCGGCTCGAGGCCGACTTCACGCTCCATGACATTCCCTACCGCACCGGCGGCCCGGCCCGCTATGTCGAGGTCGCGGAGACCGGCGGGCGTCTCGGCCTGATTACGCCGCTCACGCACAATTTTTGCGAAAGCTGCAATCGCGTCCGGCTGACCTGCACCGGCACGCTCTATATGTGCCTCGGCCAGAACGACGCTGCCGATCTGCGCGCCGCACTGCGCGCCACCGACGACGACGCCTATCTCGGGCAGGTCATCGACGAGGCGATCGGCCGCAAGCCGAAGGGCCACGACTTCATCATCGACCGCGAACACAACCGCCCCGCCGTCGCCCGGCACATGAGCGTCACCGGGGGATAACAGTTTTGCCCCTCATCCGCCTGCCGGCACCTTCTCCCCGCAAGCGGGGCGAAGGGACAAGCGGCAATGCCTTGCTCGGCACGAGCGCCGCGGGCGATGCGCGACATCTCCTACCTCATCGGTTTTGAAGCGCTCAGATCTTTGATCTTCCGGATGTTTTTGTCCTTTAATCGGATAGGATTTAAGGGAACATGCAGTAGGGATTCGCCACGCCGGGGAGGCTCGCGCCGTTCGGCCACAGCTATCAGGAATGAGAATGCGCTCGTCAGCCAATTTCCGCGGCATCGTCTTCATGTGCCTCGCGATGATCGGGTTCGCCTGCAACGATGCGCTGGTAAAATCGGTCACCGGCGCGATGAATACCGGCCAGATCATGTTCATCCGCGGGTTGCTGACGACGCTGATGGTGGTCTTAGTCGCATACCGGTTCGGCGCCTTCCGGCCGGTTCGGACGATCTTCAGGCCGGCCATCCTGCTGCGCATCGCCATGGAGGCGCTTGCATCGGTGACCTATATCTCCGCGCTCGGCCAGATCCCGCTCGCCAACGCTTCGGCGATCATGCAGGCACTTCCGCTGGCGGTCACGCTCGGCGCTGCGCTGTTCCTCGGCGAGCCCGTCGGCTGGCGGCGGTGGGCGGCGATCGTCGTCGGCTTCGCCGGCGTCCTCATCGTGTTGCGCCCCGGTCCCGAGGGCTTCACCGCGGCGGCCCTCACCGTCGTCGCCTGCGTCTTTTTCACTGCGACACGAGACCTCTGCACCCGCCGCATCGGCACCGACGTGCCGTCGCTGTACATCACGGTGACGACCTCACTCGTGACGACGCTGGTCGGTGCGGCCCTCATCGTCCCGCTCGGCGGCTGGCAACCGATGTCTACGACGTCGCTCAGCCATATCGCCGGCGCCAGTGTGCTTCTGATGCTCGGTTACCAGACGATCGTACTCGCGATGCGCGAGGGCGAGATCTCCGTGATTGCGCCATTTCGCTATATGAGTCTTCTCTGGTCGATCACCCTCGGAGTCGTCTTCTTCGCAGAGACGCCGGACCGCTGGCTGCTGGCGGGCGTCGCCATCATCATCGGTTCCGGCCTTTATACGTTCTACCGCGAGAGCAAGCGCGGCCGGCGGGCGGTCGCGCAGCGCGCACTCGGCGGCCCCCTGGAATAGCCGAGGACGTTCTCGATGCCAGGCGGCCCCTCCTATGCCACCTTCCCTCCGGCAGTCAACATCAACACGCCCGAAGAGCTTCAGCGGGCGGAGGCCTGGTTGCCCTATATCGAGGATCACGAACCATGAACGACCCCTTGCGCCCACCGAAGATTTTCGGCATCGCCGGCTGGAAGAATTCCGGGAAGACCGGCCTGATGGTCCGCCTTGTCAGTGAAATGACCCGCCGCGGCTACATGGTCTCCACGATCAAGCACGCGCATCACGACTTCGACATCGACAAGGTCGGCGCGGACAGCTACCGCCACCGCGAGGCCGGCGCGCACGAGGTAACGATCGTTTCGTCGACGCGCTTCGCGATCATGCATGAATTGCGTGGGGCGCCGGAGCCCACATTCGAAGAGATCTTGTCCCGGCTTGCCCCCTGCGACCTGGTACTGATCGAAGGGTACAAGCGCGAGCCTGTCCCGAAAATCGAGGCGCGCCGCCAGGAATCGGCCAATCGCGAACCGCTCGCACCCAACGATCCGCATATCATGGCCATCGCTGCCGATCATCCGGTCGCGGACGCCGGCCTCCCCGTATTCGACCTGGACGACACGCAGGCGATCGCAGACTTCGTCGAGAAGGTCATCGGACTGCGTGACTGAGGTCGAGCGGACGGCATCAATCCAAGCGCACAGGCGGCTTGCAGAACCCACAAATAGTCGGGGCCGGTTTCCCGGCCCCGATGTCAGTTCGCACGCCTCGTTGACCTATCGCTGCGCTACAGGACGCACCAGCGGCGTCACGCGGCGAATGGTGACGCGGCGGTTCTCCTGCTCCGGCCCGTTCGTGCGGATTTTGAGGAACCGCTCGCCATAGCCCTGGGTGACGAGGTTTTCGGCCGGGATGCCGTAGACCTCGGTCAGGAGCACTGCGACGGACTCGGCACGCTCGTCGGAAAGGACGAGGTTGGACTGGTCGGCGCCAACGGCATCCGTGTGACCCTCGATGAAGAAGGTTTCACCCGGATCCTTCTCTAGGATCTTGTTCATTGCCTCCGCGACATTGCGCATGGTTTTCGCCTGCGACATCGATACCTCGGCGCTTCCCGTCGCGAAAGTGATGGTGTCGAGATCAATTCGGCGAACCTTGTCGCGCAGGCGGGCGGAGTGACGCACCTCATCGATGGTGTAGACGCGTTCGACCGACTCGACCGGGGGTTCGGACAGGAACTCGTAGTAATCCCGGTCCGGATCCTCGGCAACATCGACGATATATTCGTCCACCGGTATCGTCAGGCGCATCGGTGGCAGGTCGTAACCTACGTCTATGATTGCGGGCCGGTCTTCTTCGTATTCCGGCGCGTACATCATGACGTATTCCTCGCCGTCACGATCGACGCGCGTGCGCGTCAGGATGTCTCCGTATTCGTTGTAGATGGTGACGATCCGATAGCCGCCCGGGCGGACGATCGTTTCACGGACGCGACCTCGCGAGAGATTTTCATAATAGCTCTCTTCCGAATTCCTGCGCAGGCGCGGCCGGTCGTCACCGCGCACGAAGATGCGATCGCCGACCCCGAGGATGACACGGTCCTCGTTTTCTTCGACGACCCTCACCTCCGTGACGTTGTTCTCGGTGGTGTTGTTGACGGTCGTGTTGTTGACCGTTGTGTTGTTGATGACGGTGTTGTTGATGATGTTGGTCGTCTGCGGCACCGCAAAGGTCGGCGCCTCCTCAACCCGCTCGCCCTCTTCGCTGAGCACAGCCTCGATCTTCTGAGGAATTTCTTCCCTGGCTTCGGCCGGGATCGCAGCCTGCGCCGCTGCATCGTCGGCCGGCGGTTCTACGCTCTCTTGGGTCGTACGCAATTCCTCGCGCTGCTTCCGCCGTGTTTCTCGCGCCTGGTTGCCGCCGGAAATGTCGGCATCCTTGTCGCTGTCGAGGACAGCCGCGCCTTTCTCGACAGGCAAGACGACGGTCTCGTCAGAGGCTGCGGGGTCCTCCGCGATTTTCTGCTTTTCTTCCGTCGAGCGCTCATCGACGACTTCGGGAGCCGGTTGGCCGGCGGGCTGCTCACCCTGCTGTTCAGCGGTTGCGGGTTGTTCGGCGCCGGGAATCGACTGCTGCTCGCCCTCGCCCGTCTGCTCGGCGGGCGTCTCTGTCGCGGGCTGCTTGGCGGTCGTGCCGCTCTCAGGTTCGGCGCTCGGCTGCTCGGCGGCCTTCTGTTCTTCCGTCTGCCGCTGCTCTTCGGCCTGTTGCTGGCGTCTCTTACGCGTAGGCTCCTGTTCCTCGGCCTTCTGCGGCGCGCCCTCCTCGGCTGCGGGCTGCTGCTCTTCCGCCTGCTGCTGGCGCTTCTTGCGCGCAGGGGCCTCTTCTTCGGCCTGCTGGGGAGCACCCTCCTCGGCCGCAGGCTTCTGCTCTTCGGCCTGCTGCTGGCGCTTCTTGCGCTTGGGGGCCTCTTCTTCGGCCTGCCGCGGAGCGCTCTCTTCGGCTGCGGGCTGCTCTTCGGCCTGCTGCTGGCGTTTCTTGCGCCGGGGAGCCTCTTCTTCGGCCTGCTGCGGAGCGCTCTCTTCAGCCGCGGGCTGCTCTTCGGCCTGCTGCTGGCGTTTCTTGCGCCGCGGAGCCTCTTCTTCGGCCTGCTGCGGAGCGCTCTCTTCGGCTGCGGGCTGCTCTTCCGCCTGCTGCTGGCGCTTCTTGCGCCGCGGAGCCTCTTCTTCGGCCTGCCGCGGGGCGCCCTCTTCGGCTGCCGGCTGTTCTTCGGCCTGCTGCTGGCGCTTCCTGCGCGGCTTTTGCTGCTCCTCGGCCTGCGGCTGTTGCTCCTCCGCCTGCCCCTGCGATTCCTCGGCCTGACGCTGCTTGCGCTTCAGCAACAGCAGATCCTCGGGCGACTGTTGGCCCTCTCCTTCCTGAGCGACTTCGAACGGAGCAGTCAGGCTGTCAGCGAAGGCCGGCTGGATCATCAGGGAGGCCGAAAGAACGGGCAAGGCCACTGTTGCGAAAAGTCTGGATCGTATCGACATTTTTTTCTTCCTCTTGTTCGGAGGTCCTGACGCTGGTGTGCAAACGCGACTCCAATCGCCTCGCCCACCATGGCGCCCTCGTCACAGGGCCATGATCCGCGGTCCCGGCCTTTTTTGCCTCGGCCGAAATGCCGTAGCCGCAACGCCGCAACTGCGGATCGGTTCCGCTGCAAGGCCTATCGAAGGCGACATTAACCGGTCCTGAACGGCCCGTTCATCTTCTAGCGCAACTTATGCGACAATCGAAGGACATGATTCGCGTCAAGTAGTGGGAAGCAAAGCTTTCCAGTTGATTTTTGCAGGAAATCCGTACGAATATCGCCGCAACCGGCGGCTTGAAGCTCCGGCGCCAATTGGCATCCGCGAAACAAGAAGAACCGGATGCCGAGCCAACAGAGAGGACATCATGCGTATTTCCAGACGTCTGGCAGCCACGGTATCGGCTGCCGTTTTCGTGCTTATGGCCGGCGCTGCCATGGCTGACGGCGAAAAGATCGTCATCGGTACCGAAGGCGCCTACCCGCCCTTCAACAATCTCGAGTCCGACGGCACGCTGACCGGCTTCGACATCGACATCGCCAAGGCGCTTTGCGAAGAGATGAAAGCCGATTGCACCTTCGTGACCCAGGAATGGGACGGCGCCATTCCGGCGCTGATCGCCAAGAAATTCGACGCGTTCATCGCGTCCATGTCGATCACCGAGGAACGCAAGGAAAAGGTCGACTTCACCAACAAGTACTACAACACGCCTCCGGCCATCGCGGTGCCGAAAGATTCGCCGATCACCGAGGCGACGGCAGCAGCCCTCTCCGGCAAAATGCTTGGCGCACAAAGTTCGACCACGCACTCCAACTATGCGGAAGCGCATATGAAAGAGTCGGAACTGAAGCTTTACCCGACCGCGGATGAATACAAGCTCGACCTCGCCAACGGCCGCATCGACGCGGCAATCGACGACGTCGTCGTGCTGTCGGAATGGCTCAAGACGGACGATGGCGCCTGCTGCAAGCTGCTTGGCACCCTGCCGATCGATCCGGTCATCAATGGCGAAGGCGCGGGTATCGCGCTCCGCAAGGGCGACAACGCTCTGCGGGAGAAGTTCAACAAGGCGATCGACGCCATCCGCGCGAACGGCAAGTACGAGGAAATCAACGAAAAGTACTTCCCCTTCGACGTCTACGGCAGCTAATCTCGGCGATTCCTGCACATCTTGAGGCTTTATGCCGGGATAATCTCGGTTGATGAAGAAAATGCAACGGCGGACGGGCTTGCCCTTCCGCCGTTTTTGTTTGACAAGGAATCACGAAAATAAGCGTCTAGCGCGCGGCGCGGCTGAAGAACAAAAACGCGGTAGACGCCGGAATACGCAACGGGAACTATTGGCATGAGCGGACTGTTTGCCGCCCTTTCCTCCGGTCTCTCCTGGATCGGCGCGATCATCGATCCGCTATGCGGTCCTCTCGGGGTATTTCGGTGGTTCGGATCGGATACCCTTCTCGCGTGCGGAGACGCAGGCTGGGGCGATGAAATCGCCTATGGATTCCTCGTCACCGCCAGCCTGGCGATCGCGACCCTTCCAGTGGGATTGATCATCGGCTTCTTCATTGCGCTCGCCAAGCAATCCGAGGAAAGATCCCTGCGGCTGGCCGGCAACATCTATACGACGATTTTCCGAGGCCTGCCGGAGCTCCTTACGCTCTTCATCGTGTATTACGGCCTGCAGATCCTCGCCCAGCAGTTCCTGGCGACGATCGGTTATACGGGCGCCGTCGAGATCAGCGCCTTCGTTGCGGGGATGATCGCTCTGGGCGTGGTCTTTTCGGCCTATTGTTCCGAAGTGCTGCTTTCGGCCTTCAAGGCGATCCCCCACGGTCAGTACGAGGCCGGTGACGCGCTCGGCCTGCACCGGGGCAAGACGATGCGCCTCATCATTCTGCCCCAGCTCATCCGCATCGCGCTGCCCGGTCTCGGCAATCTCTGGATGGCGCTGCTCAAGGACACCGCCCTCGTCTCGGTCATCGGGCTGCCGGATATCCTGCGCCAAACCGGCGTCGCGGCCCGGGTGACCAAGCACGCTTTCGAATTCTTCGGCATCGCCTGCGTTCTGTTCCTCGTCCTGGCAATGATCTCCTCGGTCGTATTCTCGGCGCTCGAGCGCTCCACCAAGCGCGCGGAGGCACGCCGATGAGCATTGCCGAAACCATGATCCCGCCGCAGGCGCCCCCGCCGGCGCCGCCGAAGCCCTACACCTTCTCGCGCTTTTTCGGCAGCGTGGCGCTCGGCATCTGGCTGGCGCTCGGTGTCGGGATTTTCCTGACGGTCGTCAATGGCTGGGACCCCGAGAAATTCTCTCGCTACGGACCGAGCTTCCTTTCCGGTCTTGGGGTGACACTGACACTCGTCACCTCCTCCATCCTCATGGGCGCCGTCGTTTCGCTGCCCGTGGCGCTCGGGCGCATGTCGAAGAACAGATTATGGGGCTGGCTTGCCTACGCCTATGTCTACTTCTTCCGCGGAACGCCGCTCATCACCCAGCTCTTCCTCATCTATTACGGGCTCGGCAGCTTCCGTCCGCAGCTCGAATCCGCGGGACTGTGGTGGTTCTTTCGCGATGCCTGGAACTGTGCGCTGTTCACCTTCACGCTGAACACCGCCGCCTATCAGGCGGAAATCCTGCGCGGCGCCATCGAAAGCGTGCCGCGCGGCCAGCGCGAGGGGGCGGCCGCGCTCGGCCTGCCGGAGCGCGTAGCCTTCTTCAAGGTCATTCTGCCCCAGGCGATGATCGTTGCGCTGCGCCCCTACGGCAACGAAATCATCCTGATGATCAAGGGCTCGGCAATCGTGGCGATCGTCACGGTCTTCGACCTCATGGGTGAGACTCGGCGCGCCTTTTCCCGGACCTTCGACTACCAGATGTATATATGGGCCGCGATCCTCTATCTGCTGATGGTGGAGTTGCTGCGCAACATCTGGGGCTGGCTCGAAGCCCGCCTGACCCGCCATCTGAAGCGCTGAACGCGCCTCGGGCCGCAAGCCGGACTCCGGTGGCCGGCTTGGCAGCACTCGCCGTCGCCTGCTGCCAAGCGCTTGTTTTTGTAGGTGATTTCTCGCTTCACTCACCTACATTAACGCTTGATTAAGCAATTAAGCGCTCCATCATAGAGACCAACCTTTGTGAAAAGTGAGGTCCGCATGAAGAACGACATGGAACTGCAGCTCAAGGGTTACGGGCTGACGACGGCTCAGATACTTTATCGGATGCCCGACCACCCGGCTTTCCTGCAGACATACATCTGGCAACACTACGACATCGCGCCGGACTTTCCGGAAATGCACAGCTTCCTCAAATTCTGGCAGGAGAAGCTGGACGGCCCGCTGCATTCGGTACGCTATGTGCACCGAAAGCTGATTTCGGCTTCCGAATGGCGGGCTCTCCAGGGAGAGTTTATCGTCCATTAGGTTCCGGCGCACGTCGTTGTCGGATGTGTCAGACGGATCGGGTGATGCCGCCGTCGATCCGGATGTTCTGGCCGGTGATATAGCCTCCGCGATCGCTTGCGAGCAGCGCGATCAACTCGGCCACCTCCTCCGATGCGCCGTAACGTCCCATCGGAATCCGCTGACGCCGTTCCTCCGTTTCGGGCAGACTGTCGATAAAGCCGGGCAGAACATTGTTCATGCGGACATTGTCGGCGGCATACCGATCGGCGAACAGTTTGGTGAAAGCCGCAAGCCCGGAACGGAAGACCCCCGACGTCGGAAACAAGGGGTCGGGTTCGAAGGCGGCGTAGGTGGAAATATTGACGATGCTGCCGGATTTCTGCTCCACCATGATCGGCGTCACCAGCCGGGTTGGCCGCACGACGTTGAGGAAATAGACATCCATACCCCGGTGCCATTCCTCGTCGGTGAGTTCGAGCACCGGGGCCCGCGGGCCATGCCCTGCCGAATTGATCAGCGCATCCACGCGCCCCCAGGCATCATAGGCTGCGTCGACGAGCCGCTTCAGATCGTCGTTCGACTGGTTCGATCCGGTAACGCCGATTCCGCCGAGTTCCTTGGCGAGCGCCTCGCCCTTGCCGGACGAAGACAGGACGGCAACCCTGTAACCCTCTGCCGCCATCCTCCTTGCCGCCTCGGCCCCCATGCCGGAACCGCCGGCCGTGACGATCGCCACCTTCTGTTCGCTCATCTTGTGCTCCTTTTGGCATGACCGAGAGAAGCGCAGTTGAAGCAGGCCTGCGCGCCCGCATCAACTGAGAATTTCTGAAGGCGGGATCAGCAATGCGGCGCAGCGGTGCACGCAGGTCTCAGACATGGACCTCGCCATGCGCCAATTCGCCGGCGCCTGTCGCCCTGTGGAGCGAACCGTAGAGCACGACCGCATAGAAGAGCGCGACGCCGATCGCCACGGCAAGGCCAGGCACGGGACCAAGAGCGGCGTTCTCGGCAACATCAGCCCAGGAACGGACATGGCCGAAAGGCTCTCCCGTGCTCGAAATCTTCGGCGAGGAAATCTTCAGCGCCCATGCCAGGAGCAGGATCAGGTACATCCAGCAATAATTGCGCTGTAACCGCCGGCAGAGGGCCTCCCTGTAGCCCATCAGGAAAGCCGGCTGGCGCAGGCTCTTGGCGATCGACACCGACCATTTGAAGCTCGGCGTGCCTTCAGGGCACAAGATTTGCGCGAAGTAGCCGCGTTCCATCTGGCGCACGCGGGCGCGATAGACGTCGAAGAAACGGTAACGCCGCGCTTCGATCAGCAGCAACAGGCTGATGAGCAGCATGGCAAAGAGAAGAACACCGTGATGGGACGACGGCGTCGAGAGCGAGACCGAAAGCATCGCTGCGACCACGGTGATCGCCCAGTTCGATGTTCGGTCTATGCGGTCCCGCCAACCGGCCATCCGCCCGATTTCGCCGCGATAATAGTGGATGATCGCGTTGATCGTCTCCTGCGGTGTCTGCGGCAGAGGCGGCGTCTGCCGCTCCGGCATCTCCGTTTCCAATGTCAACGGGCTCAATTCGGCAGACATCGGCATTCCTCCCGATTTTTCATTCTTTTAGGAATGATGACTCCTTTTCGATCAAGGTTAAATGGCGCGCGTCCCCGACCTGCTCAAAATCTTTACCGCAGGCGAATGTTCCCGTCGCCGCCTCGGCGGGACCTCTCCTCGGGCCGCGAGGTGGTATAATCCCGCGTCGACGGAAACCGTCGCCGTTCCGCCAAAGAACAGGTTATTATCGAGCTGAACCGGCCAGTGACAGGGACGGCCGCGACCGGCGATTGTCAAAGGCCGCCGGGGGTCGTATGAAGCGCCCATGACGCAGAAAATCAAGAAGATCGACGAGGAGGCCCTCGCAGAGGCCTATAACCGAGCGCTTGCCTTGGAGAAGTCCGGGCATTTCGACGCGGCGGCCGCCGCCTATCGGGAAGTCCTGGAAATCGACCCGGAGGACCACGGCGGCGCGGCCGTTCGGCTTGCATCGATGGGGCGCGGCGAGACGCCGCTCAAGGCTTCGGACGCCTATGTGGCAACACTCTTCGATCAGCACGCCGACGTCTTCGACAATGTTCTCGTCGACCAGCTCCACTATTGCGTGCCACTGCTCGTGCGCCAGCGGCTTCAGGCGCTCGGGCTCGGACCGTTCAAGCGGATCCTCGATCTCGGCTGCGGCACCGGGCTGACCGGAGGCGCGCTACGCGACATGGCGGAAGACATAACCGGCGTAGACCTTTCGGAAAACATGGTTGAGATCGCCCATGAGAAGGACCTCTACGAGACGCTCTATGTCGCAGAGGCGGTCGATTTCCTCGATGACAATGACGACGAACCCTTCGACCTGATCGCCGCAACCGACGTCCTGCCCTATATCGGCGCCTTGGAGCCGCTGTTCTTCGGCGCAGTCGACAATCTGGTGCCGGGCGGGCTCCTGATCTTCTCGAGCGAGAGCCTGCCGGGCGAGACCCCGGCGGGACAAGGCTTCGCCGTCGGACCGCACCAGCGCTTCGCCCACTCGGAAACCTACCTGCGCGAGCGCCTGGCGGCGACCGGGTTCGAGATCGTCGATATCACCGACATCACGGTGCGCATGGAGGAAGGCGAGCCGATTGCCGGCCAATTGGTGACCGCCCGCTTCAAACCCTGATTGCAGGCTGCTGCGGCCGCGGCTATCGTCGGCCGCAAACACGCCATCGATAAGGGAGTCTCAAGGAAATGGCCAAAGTCGCATTCATTGGTCTCGGCGTCATGGGGTATCCGATGGCCGGTCATCTCAAGGCCCGCGGCGGGCACGATGTGACGGTCTATAACCGGACTGCAGCCAAGGCGGAGCAATGGGCAGCCGCATTCGGCGGCCGGACCGCCGCAACGCCGGCCGAAGCGGCCAAGGGCCAGGATTTCGTCTTCGCCTGCGTCGGCAATGACGACGACCTCCGCTCCGTCACCACGGGAGAGAACGGCGCCTTCGAAACGATGGCAGCCGGGTCGATCTTCATCGACAACACGACGGCATCGGCCGCGGTTGCCCGCGAGCTCTACGCCGCGGCGGCGGCGAAGGGTGCGCATTTCATCGACGCGCCGGTCTCCGGCGGGCAGGCCGGAGCGGAAAACGGCGTGCTCACCGTCATGTGCGGGGGCGATGCGGGAGCCTTCGACAAGGCCAGGCCCGTCATCGACGCCTATGCCCGGATGGTCGGCTTGATGGGCCCCGCCGGCGCCGGCCAACTGACCAAAATGATCAATCAGATCTGTATCGCTGGCCTCGTCCAGGGGCTCGCAGAGGGAATCCACTTCGGCAAGAAAGCAGGGCTCGACATCGAGAAGGTGATCGAGGTCATCTCCAAGGGAGCGGCCGGTTCCTGGCAGATGGAAAATCGCCACAAGACCATGAACGAAGGCAAATATGACTTCGGCTTCGCGGTCGACTGGATGCGCAAGGATCTGGACATCGTCCTTGCCGAGGCCAGGCGCAACGGCGCCAAGCTTCCGGTGACCGCCCTCGTCGACCAGTTCTACGGCGACATCCAGGCGGTCGGCGGCAATCGCTGGGATACGTCTTCCCTGCTCGCCCGGCTCGAAAAATGACGCCGGCCCCGGCGTCGACGGCGGAAGAGATCATCGAATATCTCCGCGCCCTCGGCTCGGACGAAAACATCGCCGGCATGGCGCGCTTCGGCATTGCGACCGAAACCGCCCTGGGCGTTTCGAACGTTGAGCTTCGTCGCGTCGCGCGCAGGGTAAAGACCGACCATGCCCGTGCGCTCGACCTCTGGACCTCCGGCATCCGCGAAGCACGCCTGCTGGCAGCGTTCACCGCGGACCCGAAGGCGCTGACGCTTGCTGAAGCGCGGCAATGGGCGAATGCCTGCGACTCCTGGGAAGTGGTCGATACCGTTGCCGACCTCTTCGTCGGAGCGCGCCTCGAGCAAGTGCTCATTCCTGAATTCGCCGCCGATGAGCGGGAATTCGTCCGCCGCCTGGCCTTCGCGATGATCGCAACAGCCGCCGTGCATCTCAAGAAGGAGCCGGATTCGACGCTGCTTGCCTGGCTGCCGCTGATCGAGACTCATGCCGCCGACGAGCGCAACTTCGTGAAGAAGTCGGTCAATTGGGCACTCAGGCAGATCGGCAAGCGCAGCCCCGCCTGCCACGGACCGGCCCTGGCGCTCGCGCAAAAGCTCGCGGCGAGCACGGACCGTACGGCACGATGGACGGGCAAGGACGCGTTGCGCGAACTGACGAACAGCAGGGTCCGCCAGCGGCTTTCCAGCGGGTCGTGAATGGTTTCTCAAGTCAAGCCCGAGTTTTAACCGAGCCTGACAAACCTCGTTCTTCGAGGCCTCGCCATTCTTCATCTCCACCCGGACTCTCTGCGTCTAGCGCGCCAGTCCAGATTGAACGTCGGTGAGCGCGAAATCGTGGCCAACGTAGAGAAGAGGGGCGGAATGCCGTTTGGCCAGGGCATAGGCGAAGCAATCGCCGAAGTTCAGGCCGCCCCGCGTGCCGAATCCCTTGCCGTAATCCAGACGCGCCCTCATGGCGGCACGGGCAAGGTTATCGTCTATGGGCGCAATCGCTATGCCGAAGTCGGACAGAAACGCGTCGAGATCGGCAATCGCCTCATGCCAGTCTCCATCCTTGATCCTGCCGGCCATGACAGTACCGGCTTCGACATAGTTCACAGCCGATATGAGGCGCAGGGCCTCTGTTTGAAGAGCGGCCATGCAGTCAGGCGCTTCCGCCTCCTCGAACATGATCGCGATGATGGCGGACGCGTCCACGACCATCAACGGGGAACACCGAGTTCTTCAGCCGTATCGCCAACCGCTTCATCCCATTCCTGTTTCGTGACCGGACGGCGATCGTAGCGGCCGGCGCGCTCGCGGACGAAGGCCTTCATGCGCGCAACATAGTCGGCCTGCGCCTCCCGCTCGGCACGCAGCCGTTCCAGCCGCTCGCGCATGGCCTGCGTGATGGCGTCGGTCATGGTTTCGCCGGTCAGGCGAGACAACTCCCGCGCCAGCCGGTCCGCTTCCTCTGTCTTGATGCTCAGGGCCATGGCAACCACCTATCTAGATATGCAATCTAGATAGCATTTCCGACCCGATGTTTCAACGGAAAGGGTCGAAATCCCGGCCGCTACTCATCGATGCAGATGATGGTTCCGGCGGCGGTCGTGATGAAGCGGTCTCCTTCAACAAGGGAGCGCCATTGCTCCCAGCGAACCCTCTCCTGCTTCCTCACGCTTTACCCCTAGGGAAGCAAAAAAGGCTTTCCCGAACCACAAACGACAAAAACGGGGTGGATCGAGGACTGGCTGCTTTTGTGGACTTCGGAAGATAAGCTGACATACCGCTCGACGGCCCTGGTCGGACCCTATTCAGATTCAGAAACAGGAACCGCGCCGGTCGTTCTCTCCGCCTCGAGAAGCCGAGCCAGCAAAAGCCGATCAGCAGTGCTGTCGGCCGTTGCAATCGCAATTTGCTGATGGTGCAACGCGGCAGGCCGGTTGCCGTTACGCGCATGAATGGCAGCAGCTGCCGCATGATAGGGCTGATATCCGTGGAGATCGGTCTGGATGGCGACTATTTCCGCTGACGCCGCGTGCAACATGTCGTTTTCGGCCAGTGCAACGGCATGGTTGAGCCTGACCACAGCGGTTGGCTCCATGGTCAGCAGCACTGTGTAAAGTTGCAGGATTTGCAGCCAGTCAGGGTGTGGCTCTGCCATGTGGCAATCGCTGATTGCGGCTTTGACCTGAAACGGCCCAGCCCGGCGGCGGTCAAGTGCCGTCCGCAGCCAATGCCGGCCCTCATCGAGCCATTGCCGATTCCAGAGCGAACGGTCCTGGTCGCCTGGAGGAACCGTGGCGCCATCGCGGCCTATGCGGGCGCCGCGACGGGCATCGGTCAGCAGCATGAGCGCCAGCGCCCCCTCGATTTCAGCATTGGCGGGACGTAGGAACAGTAGGAGGCGGCACAGGAATATCGCCTCAGCGCAGAGATCGCGCGGTTCGGCGGGGCGGGCGGTATATCCGGTGGTAAAAATCAGATAGAGGGTGTTTAGAACCGTCTGAAGGCGATTATCCCAATCTTCCGGCTCCGGCACCGAAAAACCAATTCCAGCTTTGGCAATCTTAGCTTTGGCTCGGCTGAGCCTCTGTCCCATCGTGGTTGGTGTGTCGAGAAACGCTCGCGAAATCTCCTCGGTTGTGAGGCCGCAGACAGTGCGCAGAGTCAATGCCACCCGCGATTTTTCCTCAAGCGCCGGATGGCAGCACGTGAAGATCAGGCGCAAACGCTCGTCAGGAATCTCATGGGTAACTTCCGCGCTTTCGAGATCGGAAAATTGGACTAGCGCCGCTTCGCGTAGGGTGCTGCGTCTGTCGCTCCGCAGCCGGTCGAGCGCCTTTCGTCCTGCAACCGTGAGCAGCCAGCCCATTGGGGATTTTGGAAGCCCAGAACGCCCCCAATGCACCAGCGCGGACAGGCTTGCCTCCTGTAGGGCGTCCTCGGCAAGCTGGAAGTTGCCGAGGCGGGCTACAAGCGCAGCCATGAGCCGCCCCCGGTCCTGCCGCATAACGTCGCTCAGTGCGCGGGTGACGGCAATCGCCTGTGGGGCGGCTCCCGGCATCAGTTATCGGCCGGGTTGTAGTTCATCAACGGCCTTACCTCGATCGTACCCCAGGCTGCCACGGGCAGCATGGCCGCGTAGCGCAAGGCGGCGTCGAGATCGGGCACGTCGAGAATGTAGTATCCGCCTAAATGCTCGCGTGTCTCGGCAAAGGGTCCGTCCATCGTTTCGACTTTGCCGGCACGCAGGCGGAGCGACGTGGCTGTATCGATCCCTTCCAAGGCCTCGCCGCCGCGCAGCACGCCATCGGCATTGGCTCTGTCGTTGAAGTCCGAGAAGCCCTTCATCATGGCCTGGAATTCAGGCGTACCGTAGACAGGCTCCGCGTCGGGGGCGGTGTAGATCAGAAGCATATACTGCATGGTCTATTCCTCAGAATCCGAATGTGGTGAAGACGAGACAAGCGATCACGTTGAGCACGGCCAGCAGGCTTGCCGTATTGCCGACGATTCTCAGGGGGTGCGCCGCATTGGCGGCGACCAGCCCGAAGGGGTGGATCAGCCGCCCAGCCAGGAGCAGCGCTCCCGAAACGTGCAGCCAGATGGCCTCGGCGCCATTGCCTTCGGCAATGACCATCAGCAGCAGGACGAGCGGCACCCACTCGATGAAATTACCGTGCTGGCGGATTTTTTCGTGCAGGGCGACATTGCCTGCATCTCCTATCGACACCTTGAGGCTCGAACGGGCCACGGTCACCCGAAACCAGAGCACTAGAAACAGGACAGCAAGCGGCAGTGCATAATAGGCAGTCGTCTGGAAGAGCATGAGTTGTCCCTCATTTGCGTTGCGACAGCCCAAAGACGCCGCCGAAGACACAGATTTCGACATCCGTATCTCGCGGGCGGCAAATTTTTGTGACAGTTGGTCAGTTCAACGACCACTACGGTGACGATCGCCGCCGGGGCAGTACAGGCGCCGGGAAACTCCGTCGGTGTGCAGCATGTCGCCGGACACTACGACAACCACGGCGCGCTGCGCATCGAGGCTACGCCGGCGGCCTGCTCATCGGCACCGACGGCATGCTCGGCGACTGGCGCATCCGCCTGCTGGCCGGATACAGCCATTCTGGCTTCAAGGCCAATGGCCGCAACTCATCGGCTTCGAGCGACAATTACCATCTCGGCCACTATGGCGGCTCGCAGTCGGTCAAACCTGCCCGAGGATGACGGATGGGGAGGTTCGCGCCGGAGAACGGGAAGCGGGAGCCGTACCGAGCCATCGAGATCGGCATCGCACGCGGCTGGGGCAGCCGCATGCCTTGAGGACGCACGCAGCATCCCTCCGCGTCAGACACGGCTTGACCCGGCGATAACGACCTGATCGTCTAGTCCTCGCTCGACTTCGCCTGGTCGATGACCATGTAATCGAGCGGCAGTTGCGTCGTATACTTGATCTGTTCCATGGCGAAGGCCGAGGAAACGTCGCGGATCTCGATCTTGGCGATCAGACGCTTGTAGAAGGCATCATAGGCGGCGATATCCGGCACGACCACGCGCAGGAGATAATCCACGTCGCCGCTCATGCGATAGAATTCCACCACTTCCGGAAAATCCGCTACGACTTCGGAGAACCGCCGCAGCCACTCCATCGAATGCGAATTGGTGCGCACGGAAACGAATACGGTGACCTTGGTGTTGACCTTCACCGGATCGAGAAGCGCGACACGGCGGCGGATCACACCTTCCTCTTCCATCTTCTGGATGCGCCGCCAGCACGGCGTCGTGGAAAGCCCGACCTTCTTGGCGAGGTCGGCTACGGCCAAGGTCGAGTCTTCCTGCAACAGCCGCAGGATCTTGCGGTCTAGGCGATCCATGGAAAATCCTCTCGAATATTTTTCCCTCTATAGCGCGGTAATTGTGAAAATAAAGAAAATTGTTTCACGCCGTTAGCGCCCTCACCCGTTCACGCAGGAAGGGCAGCAACTCGGCCTCGAACCAGGGATGACGCCGGAGCCAGCCGGTATTGCGCCAGCTCGGATGCGGCAGCGGCAGTACGCAGACGCCGGAATTGCGTTTCGCGTAGCGTTGCCAGTTGCGCACGGTTTCCGTCATGGATTTGGGACAGTCCCTTCCAAGATGCCAGCGCTGCGCATAATGACCGACCGCAAGCACCAGCTCGATCTGCGGCATCGCGTCCATCGCCTTCTGCCGCCACAGCGGCGCGCATTCGCTTCTCGGCGGCAGGTCGCTGCCGTGGCTGTCGTAGCCGGGGAAACAGAAACCCATCGGCACGATGGCGAAATTTTGCGGATCGTAGAATGCCGCCCGGTCCACCGACAGCCATTGCCGCAGCCGATCGCCAGAGGCATCGTTGAAGGGAAGGCCGCTTTCATGGACCCGCAATCCGGGTGCCTGCCCGGCGATCAGAATCCGCGCCGACGCGGAAAGCACCGCCACCGGCCTCGGCTCGTGCGGCAGCCGGTGGTCTTCGCCGCGCGCCGGCTCGTCACGGCACCGGCGACAGATTGAGATCGCCGCCCTCAACGCCTGCAGCCGCTCCTCAGTCACCGCCGATCCTCGCCATGATCGCGCTCGAATACTCCTGAAGCCATTGAATAATGGTCTCCAACCAGTCACCCGCCCGGTGCGGGGTCTCCTCCGCACCGCCGTTCGAACGCCGCCACTCCTGCGGCCTGACGAAATCGCCGCCCCAGAGCCCTCGCCGGCCCGTTCGCGCCGTTTCCTCTTCCGCACGGTAGAGCCCATAGCTGACCGCATGACCGGAGAGGACCATTTCTCTTCCGAGGTCCGTCCCGCCAGCCGCGCAGACACCGAGTTCCCGACCATAGCGATCATGGCCATGGAGCCGGCAGACGGTCGCCGTTCCCGCGATGAGAGCAATCAACCGTTGCCGCGCCTGGGCGCCGCAGTCCCACGCGGTTTCCCCGCGTCGACACATCTGGCCGATCTCCGGGGCATCGATGCCTTCGATGCGTATGCGGCGTCCGTCGAGCCGCAGACTATCGCCATCGCTCGCCGACGCCGAGCCGCGCAACTCGCCGGTCACGGGCCGTTCCGAGGGCGGCAGCTGCGCGGCTATGTAGGCGCCGATACCGAGAAGGATCAGGAAAATCCAACCGCCGGCCATGCCGCCGCTGCCGGACGGCCTCTTTCGCCGCTCGGGAAACCCGGAGCGACCAAATCCAAAGCGCCTTCCGGAAGAGCCCGGGCCGGCGCCGCTGCCGCCGACGATCCGGAATCTGCGGTCTTGCGACTTCACGCCCCGCGCCTCCTCGTGTTGTTCTTCCTGCCCATCCCGGCCTCGAAAACCGCAATCGCGCCACAATGGTTGCCGAATCCTTCATGGGGGCAGCAACTTCTTAAGGATTGCATCCTAGAGTGCAAGCTGAACCCAATCCTGACCAGAAGCATGAGCATCGCCGCCAGCACATCGACCGACAAGATCATCGTGGACAAGTCGCGGAGCCATCGAAACAAGGCTGTTTCGAAGACCGTTCGCGCGACGCGTCAGCGGCTGCAGACCGGTTCCTCGGCACCGTCCGGCTTCGAACAGGAAATGCTCCTGCTACACATCGAGTCCGTGCTCCACGGCGCGATGGCCCTGCCCCTCCTCGTGATCCTGATCGCCGCCAGCGGCATCTACCTCTCGGGCGACCCGCATTTTCTCGCCTGGGCCTTGTTGGCGCTTTCCGCGCATGCGGTCACCATCTTTCTCGCGCGAAAGGCCAAACGCGAGGATGTGGTCGCCGAAAAAGTGTCCGTCTGGCGCCGCCGCTTTCTCGCCGGCCAGATGCTGACCGGCCTGTGCTGGGCGATCTTCACACTCCCGGATTGTGCGCCGTGCGGCGAGATCGCTTCCGGTCTCTTCGAGGGAACGGTGCTCTTCATTGCCCTTGCGGTCACCGCCATGGGCACTTTTCTGTTGCGGAACGCCCTCTATTACACGTTTCTGCCTGTCCTGGCCGCGCTCGGCTTCTCCTCACTCACGACCGGCGACGCGGTCGATGTCGGCCTCACGGGCATCCTGGCGCTCTCGCTTGTCTTTCTGGCGTTCATGACCGACAGGATGAACCGCGCCAATGTTCATATCCTTTCGGTACAGTCCGAGAAGGACGATCTCATCGCCGAACTCGAGGTGGCGAAGTCCATGTCGGACGAGGCTCGCCGCCGCGCCGAAGAGGCGAATCTCGCCAAATCCCGTTTCCTGGCCTCGATGTCGCACGAGCTGCGCACGCCGCTCAATGCCATCCTCGGCTTCTCGGAGGTCATGTCGACAGAGGTGCTCGGACCGCTCGCCAACCCGACCTACAAGGAATACACGCTCGACATCCATCGCTCCGGCGAACACCTCTTGAATCTCATCAATGAAATTCTCGATCTTTCGCGTATCGAAGCCGGCAAGTACGAGCTCAGCGAGGACGCGGTAAACCTGGCGGAGATCGTCGAGGATTGCATCGGCATGGTTCAGCTCCGTGCGCGCGGCAAGAACATAACCATGGCCCATCAGTTCGAACAGGCGATGCCGTCCGTCTGGGCGGACGAGAAAGCCATGCGCCAGGTGACCCTCAACCTTCTTTCGAATGCCGTCAAGTTCACCCCGTCGGGCGGTGAGGTCAGCGTAAAGGTCGGCTGGACCGCCGGCGGCGGGCAATATCTTTCGATCAGAGACAACGGCCCCGGCATTCCGGAAGAGGAGATCCCGATCGTCCTTTCCGCTTTCGGCCAGGGTTCGATCGCCATCAAGAGCGCCGAACAGGGCACCGGCCTCGGTCTGCCGATCGTCCAGGCGATCCTCGCCAAGCATGGCGGCCAGTTCATCCTGCGCTCGAAACTCCGGGAAGGTACCGAGGCGATCGCTATCCTGCCGCCGCGTCGCGTTCTGCAGAGCTTGCCCCCGGTCGAGGACGTCCCGTCCCTCACCCGCCGGCGAAGGAGCTTCGCGTAAACGCTTGCCGGGCGTGCTCCACTTCTTCATTCCCGTGCCTGTCACGGAAATGAGGGTGGTGCCGGCGTCGCGGATCAGCCCAGGAAGCGAGCGAGAAATATCACGTACAGCGCATAAGCCGCATTGGCGAGAATGAGGCAAAGGCACGCGAAGGAGCCGAGATCCTTGGCGTTCCTGCCCATCTCCGAGATCTCCGGCGAGACGCGGTCAACAATCTCCTCGATCGCGGTGTTGATCGCCTCAAAGGCCATCATCAGCAGAAACAGGATTGCCATCGCGACATACTGGAACAGGTTCGCGCCGACGATCGTGAACGCGACCATCGCGACGGCGAAGGCGATGAGTTCGTGCCGAAAGGCCGCCTCGCCGATCAGGCGCTTCGCACCGCCGAAGGAATAGCTGGCCGCCGCGAAAAGGTGCCGGAAGCCACGATGCTTCTGAACGGGCGCGGTGGCGCCGTTGCGGGAGGTAGTGTTCTTGACGTCCATTTCTTCTCGCGGGTTGGGAGAGGGCACAGCTTCGACGTTCCTATTGAGGCGAATCAAAGGCGGTGGCAATGCCGCATTGCGAGGCCACCCGAACCGAATGACCCGACTTATCCCCGATATGCGAGAAGCCGCCCCGCATCAATGGCTGCACGGCACGAGCATAGCACGCATGACGGCCGATCGACAGCAAGCTCCGAGCGTGCTGACGCGCGTGGGCGGGCCGGGCCTGCCTTACTCCTTGTTGCTTACGCCAGCCTGCGCAAAGGTCGCCATGCCGCTGTGGCAGGCAGCCGCCGCCTTGACGATGCCTGCTGCAAGAGCCGCGCCCGTGCCTTCGCCAAGCCGCATGCCGAGAGCCAGGAGCGGTGTCTTGCCGAGTTTCTCGATCGCCCGCATGTGACCGGGCTCGCTTGAAACATGGCCAATCAGGCAATGGTCGAGCGCCGCCGGGTTGGCGGCCTTGAGGATCGCCGCGGCCGCGGTCGCGACGTAGCCGTCGATGATGACGGGCACCTTCTGCATCCGCGCCGCGAGAATTGCGCCCGCCATCGCCGCGATCTCGCGGCCGCCGAGCCGCCGCATGACTTCGAGCGGATCGGACAAGTGATCGCGGTGCAGCGCCACGGCCTTTTCGACGGCGGCGATCTTGCGCGCGAGCACCTCGCCTTCCGAACCGGTGCCGGGACCGACCCATTCCTCTGCCGTGCCGCCATAGAGGCCGAGGTTGATGGCGGCCGCGATCGTCGTGTTGCCGATGCCCATTTCGCCGATGCACAGCAGATCCGTGCCGCCGGCAATCGCTTCCATGCCGAAAGCCATGGTGGCGGCGCAGTCGCGCTCGGAGAGAGCCGGTTCCTCGGTGATATCACCGGTCGGATAGTCGAGCGCCAGATCGAAGACTTTGAGGCCGAGATCGTGTGCCACGCAGATCTGGTTGATGGCAGCACCGCCGGCGGCGAAGTTCTCGACCATCTGCGCCGTCACCGAAGCGGGAAAGGGCGTCACTCCCTGACGGGTCACGCCGTGATTGCCGGCGAAGATCGCGACGAGCGGTCGGTTGACCGCCGGCGGACGTCCCGTCCAGGCGGCAAGCCAGAAGGCGATTTCCTCGAGGCGCCCGAGAGCGCCGGGCGGCTTCGTCAATTGCCCGTCCCGCTCGCGCGCCGCAACGAGTGCCGCCGTATCCGGCCCCGGCAGGTTGCGCAGTAGTTCGCGGAAATCATCAAACGGCAGGCCGCTGGCGCTCATGGATCATCCTTGCAACGTGAAACTCGTTCGGGGCTCGTCATAGAGTGTGATGCCGCCCGCGGCAACGGCATTTGCGCCATTTGCCGTCGTCTCGCATGATCCCGCGGAACGCCGGGCGATTCGGGATGCGGGAGACGAGATGGCAGATATTCGCGAGCTCTGGGACGACGTCGCACGGTCGGTTGCCTTTTTGAGCCGCATTCCCGTGCCGGATCGATATTTCCGCGGCTATGACGGCGGGCTCGGCCGCGCCGTGCGCGCCTTCCCTCTTGCGGGTATCCTGATCGCCCTTCCTGCCGCCGTGATAGCGGTCCTTCTGGGCGCGCTTCACGCGAGCTCGCTCTTCAACGCCTCCCTCGTCGTCGCGGTGCAGGCGATGGTCACCGGCGCCCTGCATGAGGACGGCCTTGGGGATACGGCCGATGGTTTCGGCGGCGGGCGCGATCGGGAAAACGCCCTGGAGATCATGAAGGACAGTCGGATCGGCACCTATGGCGCGGTTGCCCTCATTCTTTCCTTCGGCCTTCGCGTCTCGGCCCTGGCTGCATTCCTGCCGCTGCTGACGCCGACAGGCGGCGGAATTGCGCTGCTTGCCACCGCTGCGCTGAGCCGCGCCGCGATGGTCTGGCACTGGTCCCGCCTCCCGCCTGCCCGCCGCGGCGGGGTCGCCGCCTCGGCCGGTTTACCCGAGCCGCAGGCGACATCGGTTGCGCTCGGCTCGGGCGTGCTCCTCGCGCTCGTGCTGTTTTTCCTGGCCGACATCCCGACCGTCGCCGTCCTGCTTTCGCTCGCTGCCTTCGGGCTTGCGGTGCCAGCCTTCACGCGGATTGCCTTACGCAAGGTCGGCGGCCATACCGGCGACACCATCGGCGCCACCCAGCAACTGACGGAGATCGCCGTTCTGGGCGCTCTTGCACTGGCCATCTGAAAGGCCGATATATTTTTCGAACGAAACAGCAGAGCATCGTCCCGATCATGGAATCTCCCTGCATTCTCGTCTGCACGATCGACGATAAGACCGGTTACTGTTTCGGCTGCGGGCGCACACGTCAGGAGATCGGCGCCTGGACGCTCTACACCGATACCGAACGGCACACGATCATGCAGGCCTTGCCGGCGCGACTGGAAACGGTCGAGCGCAAACCGCGGCGGGAGACGCGCCGGTCGCGCATGGCGCGAGAACAAAACGGCTCATGAGCAGACTGATCGTCCTCCTCGCAATACTCGGCATCGGCCTCGTACTGCTGATCATCAATCACGATTCGGGCCGAACGTTCGGCATGAACAACGACGATTTCGGACAGCTCGTAGCCCTCGGCGCGCTGGCAACGCTTTTCGCCGCCGGTATCGTCAGAAGCCGCCGAACTCTGGGCGAAGGCCTGACACAGATTGCGATCTGGCTGCTGATTGCGTTCGTCCTCGTTGCACTCTATGTCTACCGCTTCGACCTTCGGTCCGTCGGCGACCGGGTGCTGGCAGGACTTATGCCCGGCAGGGCCATGGTCATCACCGACAGCGAGGGTCAGCAGGAGGTGGTGCTTCACAAGCGGATCGACGGCCACTTTGCCGCCGATGCGACAATCAACGGGCGTGAGGTCAGCATGCTTGTGGACACCGGCGCGAGCAGTATCGTGCTCACACATGAGGACGCGGCGATGGTCGGTCTCGACGTCGCCGATCTCGGCTACACGATCACTGTCATGACCGCGAACGGGCCGGCGCTTGCGGCACCGGTCATCCTGCCGGAGATCGCGATCGGACCGATCCGGCGGACGAATATCCGCGCCATGGTCGCGGCCGAGGGGCGGCTGGACAGCAGCCTGCTCGGCATGAGCTTCCTCTCGACCCTCGACTTCCTGCAGATGCGCAGCGGCGAGCTCCGGCTCAGGGACTGAGCCCCCGCCGATCCAACCTCAGTTGCGCAGCTTGTACCCGGTCCGGAATATCCATGTCAGTGCGGACATGCAGAGGGCGAGAAAGACGAGAATGATTGCCGCGCTGGCGAGCGGATTTACGTCGGAGATCTCGAAGAAGCTCCAGCGGAATCCGCTGATCAGATAAAGGACCGGGTTGAAGTGGCTTACTGCCCGCCAGAATGGCGGCAGCATGTCGATCGAATAGAAGCTGCCGCCGAGGAAGACGAGCGGCGGGACCACCAGCATCGGAATGAGGTTGAGCTGCTCGAAATCCTTCGCCCAGATGCCGATCAGGAAACCGAACAGGCTGAAGGTCACCGCCGTCAGAACGAAAAAGAAAAGCATCACGAAGGGATGGGCGATGCTGAGATCGACGAACAGCGAGGCCGTGATGAGGATGATCGTGCCGATCATCATCCCCTTTGTCGCCGCTGCTCCCACATAACCGAGCACAATCTCCAGCATGGATATCGGTGACGACAGCACCTCATAGATCGTGCCGGTGAATTTCGGGAAATAGATACCGAATGAGCCGTTGCCGATGCACTGCGTCAGAAGCGTCAGCATCATCAATCCGGGCGTGATGAAGGCACCGTAGGAAATTCCGTCGATTTCCTGGATGCGTCCACCGATGGCGGCGCCGAAAACGATGAAATAGAGCGAAGTGGAGATGACGGGCGACACGACGCTTTGCAGAAGCGTGCGGCGTGTGCGTGCCATTTCGAAGAAATAAATGGATTTGACTGCTTCTATATTCATCGCCCCGCCTCCACGATCTCAACGAAAATATCCTCGAGCGAACTCTGCCTCGTGGAAATGTCCCGGAGCCTGATGCCCGCCTCGGCCAGCGCCGCGAGCAGCGACGTGATGCCCGTCCGATCAGCGCTCGTGTCGTATTCATAGATCAGGCGTTCGCCTTCGCCCTCCAGCAACAAATTGTAGGAGGCAAGAGAATCGGGAACCCGCTCCAGAGGTTGGGCCAGATCGACGCGCAGCTGCTTGCGTCCGAGTTTCGTCATCAGCGCATTCTTGTCTTCGACGAGCAGTATCTCGCCGCTGTTGATCACCGCGATCCGGTCGGCGATCTCCTCCGCTTCCTCGATGTAGTGGGTCGTGAGGATGATCGTCACGCCCGAAGCGCGCAGCCGCTGGACGACCTCCCACATGCTCTTTCGCAGGCTGACGTCGACACCGGCCGTCGGCTCGTCGAGGAAAAGGACGCGCGGCTCGTGCGAGAGCGCCTTGGCGATCAGCACGCGCCGCTTCATGCCCCCGGAAAGCTCGCGCAGCGTGCTGTCCTTCTTGTTCCAGAGCGAGAGGTCCTTCAGTACCTTTTCGATATGCGCCGGATCCGGCTTCCTGCCGTGAAGCCCGCGCGAGAAGGAAACGGTGTTCCACACCGTCTCGAAAGCATCGGTCGTCAGTTCCTGCGGCACAAGGCCTATCATCGCCCGTGTCTGGCGGAAGTCGCGCACGACGTCGTTGCCGCCGACGGTAACCTGGCCGCCCGTCGCATTGACAATACCGCAGACGATCGAGATGAGCGTCGTCTTGCCGGCGCCGTTCGGACCGAGCAGGGCAAGAATTTCGCCCTCTTCGATATCGAGGCTGACGCCCTTCAGGGCCTGAAACCCCGAGGCATAGGTCTTCGACAGATTGGAGATGGAAACGATTGGCGCCATGAAACATATCCGGGAAGAGGTGCAAAGACGGCAGGGTGCTGCTCTATATGGGCCGATTCACATGGATTTGCAGCCCGTCCAAGCCAAATTTACGTTGACGCTCCGTCAAGGGCCGCCGCTCCGCTTAGCGACTGCCGCCCGTGCGCCAGTAGATCTCTTGGACTGCGGACACCAGCCGTGCCGCCTTTCCTCGGCGAGCCGATAGAAATCTTTCTCGCGTCGCGCCGCGTCGTAACGATGCCGAACAATCTCGAGCGCTGCCTAACTGGATTGCGGTCATCAAGATATATATGCGATGCAAAAGCGTGCATGAGGGCCCGCCGCCCGAACAATGGTCTCTCTCGCCAGCGTGATCGATTTCGGCCACGAGATAAACCGAACGGGTCGGCGCTCTGTCTGCGGAACGGGCCGCGTCAATCATTCGAGGGAGGAGAATTGTCGTGAGGAGAAAACATTCGGTGCTTTGCGCCGCGATCGCCTTTCTGGTCCTGATGGTTCCGGCGGTTACGTTCGCCGGGGAGCGTACAGAGGCGGAGAAGCCTGCACCGATCACGGTCACCGATATCGCCGGCCGCGAGGTGACGGTAAATACGCCGGTCAGGCGCGTACTGCTTGGTGAGGGACGGCAACTCTACCTCGTCGCGTCGCTCGAGCCGGAAGATCCCTTGGCTCGCGTCGTCGCATGGCGCAACGATCTGATCGAGGCCGATCCGGCGACATACAGGCAGTACCTCGAAGCCTTTCCCAGATTGGCGGAGCTTCCGGCATTTCCTGGAAAGGAAAACGGTCTGATCGACATAGAATCGACAATCGTCCTGAAACCCGACGTGGTGCTGCTCAATCTCGAGGCCATGCGTGCGAACGAGGATGCCAAATATATCGAGAAGCTCGCGGAGCTCCAGATTCCGGTCCTCTATATCGATTTCCGCCATCATCCGCTGAAGAACACCGAGCCTACAATCCGTCTGCTCGGGAAGATCATGGAGCGCGAGGCGCGCGCGGAAGAGATCATCGCATTCCGCCGTGAAGCGATGGCACGAGTGACCGACGTCATCGGCACGTCAAAGCCCGAGCGCCCGAGGGTGTTCATCGAGAGGATCGGCGGCTATGCCGACGATTGCTGCCTTACCTTCGGGGCGGAAAACTTCGGCAAGTATGTCGAACTCGCCGGCGGTCTCAACATCGGCAGCGACATTCTTCCATCCACGTTCGGACAGCTCAATCCCGAGCAGGTGATCGCCGCCAATCCCGAGCACGTCGTCGTCACCAGCGCCGACTGGGAGGCCTATGTGCCGGGCGGGCACTGGATCCCCCTGGGGCCTGGCGCGGATGAGACGGTGACCCGGCAGAAGCTCGAATGGTTCACCACCCGCAGCGCCTACACGGACATCGCAGCCCAGAAGAGCCGGAACTTCCACGGCATCTGGCACCAGTTCTACAACAGCCCCTATGAATTCTTCGCCGTCCAGCAACTGGCGAAATGGCTCCACCCGGAGCTCTTTGCCAGCCTCGATCCGGACGCGACATTTGCCGAATATCACCGGCGTTTTCTGCCCATTCCCTATCGTCCCGGCTATGCCGTCAGCCTCGTCGACAGCACTGACTGATCGGCCACAGCCTGGTGATTCAAGCGCGTGAGGCTCTCCACGGAGTGTCTCGCCTTCGCTTTTCTGCGGTCGTGAGGTACGCGGTCACGCCTGCATCCACAGGTTGCGGATCCGGTTCGACCGCACGCCCGACGGCCGGAGGCGCCCGACGGCGCCTCCATGGGCATACTCGGTGGAATCAGAAGTCGGTTGTCATGGAGACCTTCACCGTCAGCGGCGCACCCTGCGACAGGGTGCCGTAACTTGCAACGCCGGACCAGTAGTCAAGGTCGAAGACATTCTCGACATTGGCGCGGAACGTGACCGGCCTCTCGTTGATCGCGGTCAAGTAGCGGGCGCCGAGATCAAGCCGGGTCCAGGAGGGAATTTCCTGGGTGTTTGCCGTATTCACAAACTGCTCGTCCGTGTGGATGACATTGCCGGTGAGCGTCAGACCAGGCAAGAAGGGCGTATCCCACTCCGCCCCCAGATTGACCTGCAGAGAGGGCACCCCGATCGGGGTATTGCCACGCGCCGCGTCATCGCTCGTTTTCGTGATTTCGCCGTGGATGAAGGCGACACCACCGAGAACCCGGATTTCGGGTGTCACCTCGCCGAAGACGTTCAACTCGACGCCGCGGTTGCGCTGTTCGCCGCCTTCCGCGAAGACCAGGCCGCCGCCCTGCGTCTCCAGCACGCCGAACGGCTTTTCGATCTGAAACACGCTGGCGGTCACCGCCACGCGTCCGAGATCGACTTTGGTGCCGATCTCGTATTGCCTTGATCGGTAGGGCGCAAGCGTCTCGCCCGAATTGACGGCCGTCGCCGGGGCCGTGTCGCCGACGCTGAGGCCCTCAACGTAATTGGCATAAAGCGCGACGTTTTCCCACGGCTTGAAGACGATGCCACCGAGCGGCGTCAGAGCGCGCTCGTCGGAAGATGCGGTGATGGCGCCCGTGGCAGGGCTGTAGTTTTCGGTATCGATATGCTGCCAGCGCCCACCCAAGGTCAGTTGCACGCGCTCATCGAACATCGACATGGTGTCGGAAAGCGCGAAACCATGGAAGATATTCTCCGAAGCTCTTGGCACATGGGTCGGCTGCGGCACCTCCTGCTCGGGACGAGGAAGCGGATCGAAGATATTGGTTGGCTGCGCGATTCCGGAGTTAGAGCCGCGCGCGAGACGTTGCTGAAGCCCGCTGACCTGGAATGTGACCGAGTGATCGATGGCCGCCGTCTCGAACTCGGCGCGAACGCCCGCCTCCGCCGTCAGACGGTCGACATCGAAGACGAAATTCTGCGGGGTGACACTGGCGTCGCCGGCAGAGTTAAGAAGCAGCGGAGTGCCAAAGAGGCGCTCGACCCGCGAATTCCCGCCGCCGACGGCCGCGAAGACGGTGAGCGCGTCACTCAGGTCATATTCAACCCGCCCCAACCAGGACAGGTCCTCGGTCGTCGCCCATTCCCAGGGTTCCTGGATATTGGATCGGCCACCCGGCGCCTCGGGAATTTCGAAATTCCCAAAGGGGAAGAATGGGCGCAGCGGGGCGTCGACGTCCTGCCGTTGCCCGATGACGTCCAGGGTCGCCCGGATGCCTTCGCCCTCGTAGTCGAGCGCGATTGCGCCGACACCGACGTCGAGTGACTGGTTGTCGATGGCGGTGTCGCCGCCGCGATAACTGCCATTGAAGCGGACGCCGAACTGGCGCTGGTCGCCGAAGCGGCGACTGACATCCAGATGTCCGCCGCCGTAAAGATCGGAGGCATAGTCGGTCGTCACGCGAGTCAGATCAATCTCGGGCGCGCGTTTCGGCACGATATTGATACTGCCGCCGACGCTGCTGTTCGGAGAGATGCCGTAAAGGAGTGCCGTCGGTCCCTTGATAACCTCCACACGTTCGGCATAGTCGGTGAACAGGCGAAAGGTGGGAGCGACGCCGAAGACCCCGTCGAAGGAGACTTCGCCAAAATTCCCCTCGTTGAGCGGAAACCCCCTGATGTAGAAGGAATCCAGCATTCCGCCGGAGGCGTGAGTGCTCCTGACCGACGGATCGTTGGCCAGAACGTCGGCTACAGTCTTCGCATTCTGATTCTCGATCGTCGCCGCGGTATAGCTCGTTATGTTGAACGGCGTGTCCATGAAGTCGCGGTTGCCGAGCAAGCCGACGCGACCACCGCGCGCTACCTGCCCTCCGGCATAGTCTTCCGGTTCCGTGCCTATCGTCGCAGTCGAGGTGCCCCTCACCTCGATGCGATCCAGTACCGTCGCATCTTGTGCCAAAGCGGCACGGCTCACCGTTGCCAGCAGGACAGCCAGCAGTCCAACACGCAGTTCCATAGATACCCCTCTAAGAACATCGACCGAGACGGCCGACTCGCTTTGCAACGAGCCGAGCACGCCGGTACAAAACCGGTGTTAGATAACTTGATTTTTTATGTCAACAATTGGCGTGCAGCGTTATTTGCAGCGATAAAATGGAACGGCCGCGCGTTCGGCGTCGTCCGCCGCGTTCGCTTGCGGGCGTCCGACCGGGAGAAGCCAGATACCCCTGAACACCTGCACCGACATCGTCGACTCCTCCCCCGACATGAGGCCATCGCGGCGTCAGCCGGGCCGTCCAACCGATGGTCCGCTTGTGCAGCGTGCTAATCGCAGTGCCGGTAACCGGACTTGCGCGTGCGCAGATCGAAGTGGAAATGATCCTTGTGGAAAGGATCGCTGCCTGGTCCGAGCACCGTGTGGAAATACTTGCAGCTGTCCGTGCGCACCGCTTTCAGGAGCCCCCGCTCACGGAAAGCGAAGAAGCCCTTCTTGCGCACATCGATTTCCTTGCCGTTTTTCAGCACGAACTTGCCGACGTCTATCGCGTTGCCGCGCGCATGTTCCGACATGGGATTGCCGCGGCGGGAGTTCATCGTCCGGCAGGAATAGCCGCCGAGGGGCTTGATCGTCTTGACGCCCGACCAGTAACGGTAGCGCGACGACGGCGCCAGCTCGTATTTCACCCATTTGGCGAAGGCTTCCGTTACCTGGCAATTCAGCTTCACCGCAGGTTTGACGGCGATGTCGCCGGACAGGCCGCTGAGCTCGATCGGGTAGTCGATGCCACAGGACGGTCCGTTACGGACTCGCGGAACGTCGCGGAAGACGACGCCGAGCTTCTTCAACCGCTGCCGGCACGCGACCTCCGAGCCCGGCATTTCGCCGGTGTATTCCGGCGTGGACAGGGGGCTGCGGGCGCGCGGTATGAAAGCGATCTGCTGCGGCTGCTCAGTGCGCGTCGCCCGCTGCGGCTCGAGAACACGCCTTCTATTCACTTCCTCGGCCGCGCTCTGCGCGGGCGCAAGGGGCGGCAGGTCGGGATCATAGCCGGGATTCGCCTCAGGCATCGGCATAGGCTGCGGCGCTCCGGCAAGCTGGCGCACATCGCTGTCGCCGATACCGGCCACGACCGGCTGCGTCGTATTCCCCTCGGCGATCTCACCGGCCTGCTCCTGCGCCAGGCCGACCACCGGTTCGACGCCGAGCATGGCGTCCATGTTCACCCCCTCGCGCGGAACCGTCATCGATCCGGCCCCGGCGACCTGGCCCTGCGGCGCAAGGGCCGCATTACTGGAAGCCGGGGCAACGGAGGTCTGGCTGGCCATGGCGACCGGCTCTGACGACGGATAGGCAGCGACTTCCTGCTCCGGCATGGCTGCAGGCGCCGGCCTGATCGCGCCGACACGGGAGCTCCCGTCGATTCGGGCCGGTGGCGCAAGCACGTCGGTCGTGCAGGCAACGAGCGGAATGGACAACAGCAGCGCCGCCAGTGGACGATGAAGAAGAGAAACACACGCCATACTGATTGCCGCCTTCATCCATGACAAAGCTTCGGCCTTGTCCGTGCGCCGCCTGCCCACAGCCGAGAATGAACCTGCGGAATGTCGCCAAACGGGCGCTCGGTCGAGAAAGTCGGCTTTGCAAAGCAATTTAAGCAAACGTGGTAAACGAAGCCTTGCCGGCCGCACGCTAAATCGGGCGAGCGGGCACAAAGAAAAGGCCCGCATCCTTACGGGTGCGGGCCATTTTCGTTGTGGGTTTTTGTCCTGCTAACGGCATTCCCCGGGATGGGCGACGCGGAACCCGTCCGCTCGTGCCTCGCAGGCATTCGGGAACGTTCTTGATCGTCCATTGCGCTCGCCGCAGACCGGCGCGAATTCGCGCGTGCAGAACTGCGGCTGCTGCGGGCGATCATCCTCACGGCGGCATTCTCCGCGTGCGACGACGCGGAAGCCTTCGGCGCGCGCCATGCACGAATTTGGGAAGGTCTGCCTTCGCGGGCCGCGCTGGCCGCAAACCGGCGAAAACTCGCGCGTGCAGGCCCGCTCTTCCGGCGGACGGGATGCCGGACGGCACTCGCCGCGATGAACGACACGGAAGCCGTCGGCGCGTGCCTGGCAGGCATTGGGGAAGGTCCGAATGCGATTGCCGCGTTCGCCGCAGACGGGCGCGAATTCCATCGTGCACATTTGCGGACCCGGCGGGCGGATCGGTCCCGGACCGGGGCGCGGCTCGTCGACGACCACGGTACAGGCAGAAAGAAAGCCGGCGGCGGACAGGAAAATGGCGGCAGACTTCATAATGAAACGCTTGAAAGGCAACACAGGTCTCCCCCTTGGCTGGCATCTCGGATGCGGCCGGATCGGCGCGCGATAGCGACCGTCCTCCCGTCGCACCATCTCGCCTGTCTTACGGCCAGGCGTCAACTCCCGCGAGATGCGCCATCCACGCACCACCGACAGGAGCAGGCTCACCCGCCCGAACGACATCGGTTGAACGAAGAGGCCCGCGGCCGCTTGTTTGATTTCCTCATTCCTGTGCTTGTCACAGGAATCCAGCCAGACCAAGTCCTTGGGCTGAAAGAACGCTTCCCGCGCCGCAGACGCAGCGCTGCCCTCATCTCTGTGACAAGCACAGAGATGCAGCCCTCCGAAAAATTTCCCACAGCGCCGCGCATCTTATAAGACGCGCGGCGCTGTGGTGCTGCATATTTTGTCCACTGATCGGTTACGATCTCAACAGGTCTCAGGCTGCCCTGCCAAACGCCGGCTGTGCGCCCCGTTCCCCGAGCCTGAACTGTTCGAGCAGCGCCTTCAGCTCGCGACTTTCCTGCGCCAGCGTCTGGCTTGCCGCGGTCGTCTCCTCGACCATTGCGGCGTTCTGCTGCGTCATCTGGTCCATGCTGTTGACGGCCGTGTTGACCTCCTGCAGTCCGGTCGCCTGTTCCCGAGCAGCGGTCGCAATTGCGGCCACCTGCTCGTTGACGCGGTTGACCAGAGACTCGATCTCCATCAGCGCATCGCCCGTCGAGCGGACGAGTTCGACGCCGGCGCCGACCTCCTTCACCGAGGTGCCTATCAGCTCCTTGATCTCCTTTGCTGCGCCGGCCGAGCGTTGCGCAAGTTCACGGACCTCCTGGGCAACCACGGCGAAGCCGCGGCCGGCCTCCCCTGCCCGCGCCGCCTCGACGCCTGCATTCAGCGCCAGCAGGTTCGTCTGGAAGGCGATCTCATCGATCACGCCTATGATCTGGCTGATCCGGCTGGACGAGGCTTCGATCCGCCCCATCGCATCGATCGCATTGCGCACGATACCACCGGATTTCGCCGCACTCGCCTTCGTCTCGTCGACCATGTCGCGCGCTTCCAGGGCACGATCCGACGCCTGGCGTACGGTGGAGGTGATCTCGTCGAGAGCTGCGGCCGTCTCTTCAAGTGCCGCCGCCTGCTGTTCGGTCCGGCGCGAAAGATTGTTGGCCGCCTCTGAAATGTCGGCGGCACTGCCATGGACGATTTCGGTGGATTGGGAAATGGCGCCGATGACGTCGCGAAGCGCGGCGACCGCCGTGTTGAAGTCGTCCTTGAGCTTGGCGTATTCCGGCGCGATCCGGGCCACCGCGGCGGTGAGGTCGCCGTCTGCCAGCCGCTCGAGCGCGCCGCCGAGCGTCTCCATCGCCTCGGCCTGGGTAGCGGCAGTCGTACGCTGGCGCTCCTCGTTGCCGCGCCGTTCTGCGTCCAGGCGGTCCTGCTGCTCCGCCTCGCGCGATCGCAGTTCGAGGCGCTCCTTGACGGAGTCGCGCAGGACGACGAGCACCTGTGCCATCTGCCCGATCTCGTCGCCGCGATCGGTTTCCGAAACATCCGAGGAAAGGTCCTCGTCTGCGATCGCCCGCATCGAGACCTTCAGCTTTTCGATGGGCCGAACGACGCTGCGCACGATCGCCAGTGCCGCCATGAGGATCGCGAGCGCTGCCGCGACCAGAATGCCGGCCATCTGCCAGGCGCGCTCGCGGAACATGGCGGCCAGGTCGTCGGCATAAACACCGGTACCGACCACCCATCCCCAGGGCTCGAAACCGGCCACGTGCGAATATTTCAGCACGGGCTGGTCGGCGCCGGGCTTCGGCCAGTAATAATCGACGAAGCCCTTGCCGTGCGCCTGAACCGTCTTGACGAATTCCACGAACAGGAACTTGCCGTTGGGATCCTTGTTCTGCGTCAGGTCGGCGCCGTCGAGTTCGGGCTTGATCGGATGCATCACCATCTTCGGATGCATATCGTTCACCCAGAAATAGCCGCTGTCCTGATAGCGCATCGCCCGGATCGCCTCCAGTGCGCGGCCCTGCGCCTCCTCGCGCGTCAGCGTGCCGGCCTTTTCCTGGCCGTGATAGGCGTCGAAAACCTTGATCGCGTTCTCATTCATCGCCGCGAGCATGGCCTTGCGCTCGGCAACCAGCTTGTCCTGCGCCTGGATCAGTCCAAAGGTCAGCGCCGCCGCCATCGTCAAAAGCGCAAACGCGACCAGCGCGTAAAGACGCGCCGAAATTCGAATTCTTCTCATCCCCTGCCTCCATTTCGAGGCATGCAGAATATGAGCGGCTATTTGCAAAGCTCCTAACAAACGCTCACTAGATTTGAGGGTGATCAAATTAACGATAACACCGTCACGTGTGCCGCCTTTTGCTTCTTCAGCGTGGAATTGTTCCGGCGCCTCTTTGCTCGCCTGACGGCAGTGCGTTAAACCTTGTTCGTCAACAGGGAGACAGGCCGCATGAACGCAGCAAGCAAGCCGAATGGCGAACTGACCTTGCGCACCCTCGCAATGCCCGGCGACGCCAATGCCGCCGGCGACATCTTCGGCGGCTGGGTCATGGCGCAGATGGACCTTTCCTGCGGCATCCGGGCCGCCGAGCGCGCCAGGGGCCGCGTCGTGACTGCGGCGGTAAAGGAAATGGCCTTCGCCATGCCGGTGAAGATCGGCGACACACTCTGCATCTATACCGACATCGTAAAGGTCGGGCGGACGTCGATGACGCTCAAGGTCGAGGCATGGGCACAGCGTTACCTCTCGCATGTCATGGAAAAGGTCACCGACGCCATCTTCGTGATGGTCGCGCTCGACTCGACCGGCAAGCCGACGCCGGTTCCGCCCGAGCAATAAGGGCTTAGTTCATGGAGCAGGTGCAGCCCGATCCGGCGATCTTTTCGCACATACGCGTCGTCATGGGCATGGTGATCAGCCTCTCGCTTGCGCGGCTCCTCAGCGGCGTTGCGCTTTTCGTGCAGCACCCCGGCAAGACGAAGGTCTACTGGATACACCTCGGCTGGGTGCTGTTCATGTTCTTCTTCCTCGTCCATTTCTGGTGGAGGGAGTATCATCTGCACTCGCTGGCGGTGATCGACGTCAGCGTCTACCTGTTCGTCATCCTCTATAGCTGCGTCTTCTTTCTCCTCTGCGTCTTCCTCTTTCCGACGACTCTCGACGAGTACAGCGGCTACGAACATTATTTCATGTCCAGGCGCGCCTGGTTCTTCGGCTTCCTCGCCATCGCATTCGCAGTCGACCTCATCGACACAGCCTTGAAGGGCAAGGCCTATTTCCAGTCCTTCGGGATCGAATATCCGCTTCGCAACGCGGCCTATATCGCGTTCTGCATCATCGCGGCGGTCACGCCCGACCGGCGCTTCCATGCGTCTTTTCTGGTGGGCGCGGTTCTTTACCAGCTCACATGGATGTATCGCGCCTTCGACCTTCTCGATTGACGGGGGCAGATGCCGCTCGTGGCGATGTCTCACCCCTTGAAGATGAACGACGCCCCGAGCGCGATCAGCGCGAAGCCGATGAACTGATGCCAGCCGATCGGTTCCTTCAGCCAGAAAATCGAGAAGAGGACGAAAATGGTGAGCGTGATCACCTCCTGCATCGTCTTCAGTTGCGCCGCCGAATAGACAGAGTGTCCGATGCGGTTCGCCGGCACGGCCAGCCAATATTCGAAAAAGGCGATCCCCCAGCTCGCGGCGATGACGATGTAGAGCGGCGACGAAGTGAACTTCAGGTGGCCGTACCAGGCGAAGGTCATGAAGACGTTGGAGAGGAGCAGCAGGATGACCGGCCAGACATAGGCAGGATTGATGGCAAATGGCATGGAAACCTCGGGAAGAGCGCGAATCGCAGGCCGAGAATGCTCCGCCGAGTACCGGCGTTGCAAGTGCCTTCGGCTCCCGGTGCAGCGATGCGACCGTCGGTTCAAGCCGTCGCCTCGGAGGTCCGGGAAACGAGTGGAGGATCGCGGTCTTCCGTTTCCCTTTTGTACTCGTTCCCCCTTCACTTTCGACCGGACTCTGTCCATATTCCCGGCATGGCCAGATCACCGAAGAATTCCCCCAAGAAATCGTCGGCACCCGGCGGGTTCGAAGAAGCCCCGCAGGCGCCGCTTTCCGGTACGCCCCTTTCCGGCAATGTCTCCGACTGGGTGAAGCAGCTCGAATCGGAAGCGGAAGCGAGCACCTTCGAGAGCCGGCGCGAAGTTGCGTCCAAGGCCGGCAGGCATCGCAAGAAGGTGGAGATCTCCGCGTCGAAATCGGCCCGCGGCACATCGATGGGCGGAACGACCGATCCGAAGGCGCGTGCGGCCGCGGGGCTCAATCCCGTGGCCGGCCTCGATGTCGCCTTGGAGGATGCCGACAAGCTCACCTCCGGCTCGGGCGTCACCGCCACCGTCGAGGCGCTTGCCAAGCTCATCGAGAGCGGCAATCCGCTGTTCAAGGACGGCAAGCTCTGGACGCCTCACCGCCCGGCCCGGCCTGAAAAGTCCGAAGGCGGCATCCCGATCCGCATGCAATCGGACTACGAGCCGGCCGGAGACCAGCCGACGGCGATCGCGGACCTGGTCGACGGCCTCACCTCGGGCGAGCGCAATCAGGTGCTCCTCGGCGTCACCGGCTCGGGAAAAACCTTCACCATGGCCAAGGTAATCGAGGCGACGCAGCGCCCGGCCGTCATTCTGGCTCCGAATAAGACGCTTGCCGCGCAGCTCTATTCCGAGTTCAAGAACTTCTTCCCGGACAATGCGGTCGAATATTTCGTCTCCTATTACGACTACTACCAGCCGGAAGCCTACGTGCCGCGCTCGGACACCTACATCGAGAAGGAATCGTCGATCAACGAGCAGATCGACCGCATGCGCCACTCGGCGACGCGTTCGCTGCTCGAACGCGACGACGTCATCATCGTCGCCTCGGTCTCCTGCATTTACGGTATCGGTTCGGTCGAGACCTATACGGCAATGACCTTCCAGATGAGCGTCGGCGACCGGCTCGACCAGCGCCAGTTGCTGGCCGACCTGGTCGCGCAGCAATACAAGCGCCGCGACATGGACTTTCAGCGGGGCTCCTTCCGCGTGCGCGGCGACACGATCGAAATCTTTCCCGCCCACCTGGAGGATGCCGCCTGGCGCATCTCGATGTTCGGAGACGAGATCGACTCGATCACCGAGTTCGATCCGCTCACCGGCCAGAAGACCGGTGACCTCAAGTCGGTGAAGATCTACGCCAATTCGCACTATGTGACGCCGCGGCCGACGCTGAACGCCGCGATCAAGGCGATCAAGGAGGAAATGAGCCAGCGTCTCGCCGAACTGGAACGCGCCGGGCGCCTTCTGGAAGCGCAGCGGCTGGAGCAGCGCACCCGTTACGACATCGAGATGCTCGAGGCCACCGGCTCCTGCCAGGGCATCGAGAACTATTCGCGCTATCTCACCGGCCGCAGGCCCGGCGAGCCGCCGCCGACGCTGTTCGAATATATTCCGGACGATGCGCTGATCTTCATCGACGAGAGTCACGTCACCATTCCGCAGATCGGTGGCATGTATCGCGGCGACTTCCGCCGCAAGGCGACGCTCGCCGAGTACGGGTTCCGCCTGCCCTCCTGCATGGACAACCGGCCACTGCGCTTCGAGGAATGGGACGCAATGCGCCCCGACACCATCGCCGTGTCGGCAACGCCCGGCGCCTGGGAGATGGAACAGGCCGGCGGCGTCTTCGCCGAACAGGTGATCCGTCCGACCGGCCTCATCGATCCGCCGGTGGAGGTGCGCTCCGCCAAGACGCAGGTGGACGACGTGCTCGGCGAGATCCGCGAGACCGCCGCAGCGGGCTACCGCACCCTCGTCACCGTGCTCACCAAGCGCATGGCCGAGGACCTGACCGAGTATCTGCACGAACAGGGCGTGCGGGTGCGCTACATGCATTCCGACATCGACACGCTCGAACGCATCGAGATCATCCGCGATCTGCGCCTCGGCGCCTTCGACGTGCTGGTCGGCATCAACCTCCTGCGCGAGGGTCTCGATATTCCCGAATGCGGCTTCGTCGCCATTCTCGATGCCGACAAGGAAGGCTTCCTGCGCTCGGAAACGTCGCTCATCCAGACGATCGGCCGCGCCGCCCGTAACGTCGACGGCAAGGTCATCCTCTATGCCGACACGATCACCGGCTCGATGCAGCGGGCGATGGAGGAGACCAGCCGCCGCCGCGAGAAACAGATGGCCTACAATGCCGAGCACGGCATCACGCCCGAATCGGTCAAGGCGAAGATCTCCGACATCCTCGATTCGGTCTACGAACGCGACCATGTCCGCGCCGATATTTCCGGCGTCGCCGGCAAGGGCTTTGCCGATGGCGGCCACCTCGTCGGCAACAATCTCCAGGCGCACCTCAACGCACTGGAAAAACAGATGCGCGACGCCGCCGCGGATCTCGACTTCGAAAAGGCCGCACGCCTGCGCGACGAGATCAAGCGCCTCAAGGCGGCCGAACTGGCCGTGCTGGACGACCCGATGGCGCGAGAGGAAGCGAAATCGCAGGAGAGCAGCAAGCGGGCCAGCAAGGGCATGCCCGGCACAACGGACACCCTCCCCCTTGTGGGGAGGGTTGCGGAGGGGCAAGGCGACACCCCTCCCGGAGCTTCGGGCCACCCTTCCCACAAGGGGGAGGGAAAGACAGAATCCTACTTCCAGAAGCCCTCGCTCGACAATATGGGCCCGGGGACCGACACCGAACGTCCCCTCTTCCGCAAACCCGACCTCGATGAAATGGGCCGCGACGTGGCGATCCCCTCTTCCCGCGGCCGGGGAGAAGGTGCCCGAAAGGCAGATGAGGGGCAGTCGCTTTTCAGGAAAAACACCCTGGACGAAATGACCGTCGGCCGCACGGAGAAGCCGGTACCGGGACCGGCACCGGAGAAGCCGACCCTCACCCGCGCCAAGCCGGGCGTAGGGTCCTACGAGGAGCCGGCGGAGGAAAAGCGGCGCAAGAGCCGGACGAAGGGCAAGACGGGGCGTCCGGGACGCTGAGCCAGCCCTATCGGAATCCAAGGATCCCGATAGGACTGACACTGGGCCGTTGCCAGGCCTTTCCAGACATCGAATCAACCAAAGCGGTCGCTGCGAGAGCGACCTCAGAACGAGTGCAACGACGCCACCGTTACCCCAATTTTTTATGGGTAGCCCGAAATGATTAGCCCGACATACCCGCGAAACCCTTAAATTTTTACGGAACATTTCCTTCCCGACACGAATTTAAGTTGTCACTAATTTAGGGAGGAAAATATGAAAACCCTGGATGTATTTCTTACGAGCACCGGTCTGGCTCTTATGTCAGTCGGTTTTTCAACTTCGGCAACGATTCCCGCGCACGCCCAGAACCTTACGGGCCCCATGCTCATGGCCGAGCAGTGCAGCCCTCTGACCGACGCCAACTACGAAGCTTGCTGCATGGCTCAGAACAGAGCGGAAATCCTCACGGCCGGGCAAATAGAGCAATGCCCGCCCCTCTCCACGGCGGCCATCGGCAATTCATTTTCCACGACCTCCACCGACAGCGGTCCTCGCAACCTGAATGGCGATGACGGTGGCGGCGGCGGCGGTGGCGGCGGCGGTGGCGGCGGCGGCGGCGGTGGCGGCGGCGGTGGCGGCGGCGGCGGTGGCGGCGGCGGCGGTGGCGATCCCGGCGGTGGCGGTGGTCAAGACACCGGCAAGGGTAACCAAGACCATGGCAAGGGTAACCAGGACCATGGCAAGGGTAACCAGGACAACGGCAAGGGTAACCAGGACCACGGCAAGGGTAACCAGGACGACGGCAAGGGCAACCAGGACGACGGCAAGGGCAACCAGGACAACGGCAAAGGCAGCCAAGATCGCGGCCTTAAAGGTAACCAGGACTAACCAGGACGACGATAACAGCGATGACGGCGGGTCGGGCGCCTGAAGGATTGCTCGCAGGAGCGCTCGACAGCGCCGATGACAAATGACGAGAGCGCCGTGGCCGGCTCTCATAGCCGGCACGGCCAGTCCGGCTCCCGGCGCGTTCCGGAGAAAGTCGGGCTTGTTGAGCTATGCGCTTCGCGTTTCACAGCTCCAACGAGCAGTCACCCTGCCATGGACCGACGACCGCACCTGCTCTACTCCGCGGCGCGCGCCTTCGCCTCCACCGCTTCCAACTCGTACGAATATCCCTCGAGCATGGAGTAGGCCTGCTCGATCGCCTCGATCTGGGCTTCGGCGTTCCTGATCGCCTCGGCGATCGACTGGCTGCGGGCGCGCAGCATGGAGCCGAGCACGTCTGTCTCGGGCCGCCTGCCGATGCGGTCGAGATGCTTGCGCACGCGGGAGCGGTGGCGTTCCAGTTCCAGAATGTGGAAGCGGTTTTTGACGATATCATCGGAAAGCTTGCGTCGCATCGCCGCCACCGGATCGAAACTACCGGGCTCGCGTTCATCGAGTATGAAGTCGTTGACGAGGGTCTCCAGCATCATGAGGCCCTTGAGGTCTTTCGGGTCGGCGAGCTGGGGATCGTAACCGGTGTCATCGTAGACTTTGCGGCGCACCGGATCCTTCAGGAGATCGTAGGCCGCCTGCAGCTTGCCGAACTGCTCGGCATCACCGCCGCGGTCGGGATGCGCGGTCTTCACCGCCCGGCGATAGGCCGTCCGGACCGCCCGCTCGTCGGCGTCGCGCTCAATTCCAAGGAGGGCATAGGGATCGATCACGCCGGCCACCTGCTCATCGTCAACTCGCATATTCGTTTCCGGTACAGACCTACCGGTTCGCCGCGGCAGCAGCAAGCCCGCGAGGCTCACGGGGAGAGTGCAGGCTCAACCTAGTGCCGCGACGAAAATGTGGTCGAAACGAGGCAATCCACGACATTTGCCTCGCGACACACGGCACCGCGAGGTCACGCGGGCGCTTCGGCATAAGGCATTGCCCGCAGGTGCGGGACCGCAAGAACTCCCCTTGCCTTTTTCACGGAATACTGCCAATCCTATTGCCGTTCGGGCGTTTTCAATCCCGGAGACTGGACTTTCGCTTTGAGCCTGGCTTGACGCCGGGACAGCCGCAAGCGGCATCGTAGACGTCTTTTCCCCGATATCGTGACCACTCGACGCCTTTCAGCGCATTTCGCTGAAGACGACACGTTCGCTTCCTTCCGGGGGCGCGGACACACTACCTAAAGCAACCGATGCGTGATATTGAAGCGCAGGGTTGCGGCAAAGACAGACTGAAGGAAAAGGACTTCTTCCATGGCCACCAAAGGCATCGTCAAATTCTTCAACCAGGACAAGGGTTTTGGTTTCATCACGCCGGAAGGCGGTTCGAAGGACGTTTTCGTCCACATCACCGCTGTCCAGGCCGCAGGCCTCACGACATTGAACGATGGCCAGGAGGTCAGCTTCGACACGGAGCCGGATCGCATGGGCAAGGGCCCGAAGGCCGTCAACCTCCAGGCTCTCTAAGCCTGGCGTTCGACAAAGCGTGAAGAGCGGCGCTTCGCAAGAGGCGCCGCTCTTCGTTGGAGAGCACCCCATCCCACCTGCCGCCCGCCTTCCCCTCGCCGGCGAAGGAGACTGGCGGCGCAGTCGCGTCACTCTGCCGCCTGCCTTGCCGTTACCGCCTCGAACACCGCGTCGAAAGCGGTGTGGATGATTTGCGGACCGGCGTCCTTGCGGGTGGCGTCGGCAGAGAGTATCTGACGATAGCGCCGCGCGCCGGGCCAGCCTTGGAAGAGCCCGACCATGTGCCGCGTAACGTGGATCAGCCGGCCGCCATTCTCGATATGCGCAGCGGCATGGTTCGCCATGGCATCGCGGATACCGGACCAGAATTCCAGCGACAGATTATGGCTACGATCGGAAAAGCCGTCGGGGTCGATCGGCATGGGCGCGGCCCCCGTCAGCGGGTGGACGAAATAGCCGTCGGCGGCAGTCAGCAGGCCGCTGTCGTGATAGGCCGCACGGCCCAGCATCACACCGTCGAGAGGAGCGCCGCATGCGGCCTCTGCCGCAGTCCCGGTGGCTCCTCCCGTCGGTAGCGACCGCGGATCGAGGTGGGACAGCGCCTGATCCAGCTTTTGAAGACCCCCATTGAGACCAATGAAAAGATTCGTATTTTCCGCCTTGAGGCGGTGTACGAGGCCATAGTCGAGCGGCGGAACCTCGCGGTTCTCTCTCGGGCTCAGCCCTTTGAGCCATGCCTTTCGCGCATGCACCCACACGGCATCCGCTCCGGCATCCTTGACGCGCCCGACGAGGTCGCGAAGCGCTACTTCCGGATCCTGATCGTCGACGCCGATACGACATTTGACCGTGACCGGAATCTTGACCGCCGCCCTCATCGCCGCGATGCAGTCGGCGACCAACGCCGGCTCCTGCATCAGACAAGCCCCGAAGGTGCCGGATTGCACCCGGTCTGACGGGCAGCCGACATTCATGTTGATCTCGTCGTAGCCGAAGCCTTCTGCGATCCGCGCCGCCTCCGCCATCTTCGTCGGATCGCTGCCGCCGAGTTGCAGGGCGACCGGATGTTCAGAGGCATCGTGGCCGAGCAGCTTTTCCCGGTCGCCGCGCAGAATCGCATCCGCGACGATCATTTCCGTATAGAGCAAAGCATGCCTCGAGAGCAGGCGCGCGAAAAACCGATAATGACGATCGGTCCAATCGATCATCGGCGCAACAGCAAAGACGGGTGCCTTGAAGTACCTGTTTTTATCTTGCTTACCAGCGGTTTGCGCTGTTTCTTTCATGTCCGGTTGGCTCTCATTTGACGCGTTTTTACCCCGTTCCTGCTGTGCTATTGCTACAATGTAGCAAATGGCCGGAGGCTTATAGCAAAAACATGGGCACCATCGTCTAGCGAAGTGCCGGAATGGGCAGAAAGGCTATCGTCCCGGTGGAAGATGTCTGCCGCGACTATTTCAATCACATGGCGATTTCCTGAAAGTATCGAGGTTCAATGTCTGAAGTCGATTGGTTGAGCCATCTCCTGCAAATCGTCACCGTAACCGGTCAGCTCGAGGTCCGCTGTACCTACGGTGCGCCATGGCGTGTGGACTGGGGCCGGGCTGCGGCGAACGAAATCCCCTACCACGCCATCGTCCAGGGACGGGCCATTTTCGAGGATCCGGAGACGAAAACGACGAGGGAGTTGGTGAGCGGAGATATCGTGCTGCTACCTCATGGTGCGGCGCATGTACTGCACGACGGTAGCGGGCAAACTCCTATCCATACCCGGCAACACCGGAGGTCTGCCGGATGGATGCTGAGCGAGAACGATAGCCAGGGCGAGCAACTCGATCTGTTGTGCGGTCGATTTTTCATCGCGCCGCCTCATGACCGACTGATCCGTAACTACCTCCCCACAAATCTCGTGGCGCGGGCCACGGACAGCCGTGGAGAAGATGGTATCGGTTCCGCTTCCAACCAACTGGCCAGTCTGGTGAGGCTGATGCGTATGGAGTCTGCCGGCGACCGAGCGGGAGGACGCGCCGTTCTCAACGCCCTTTCTTCGGCCCTGTTCACACTGGTACTGCGAGCGGCGAGCGAATCCGAGAAAGCCCCTGAAGGCTTGTTGGCCCTGGCCGGCCATCCGCGACTTGCTCCAGCCATTGCGGCCATGCTTGGCGATCCGGCCCATCCATGGAAACTGCCTGATCTGGCGGATTTGTGCGGCATGTCACGCGCCACGTTCATGCGGCACTTTCAAGACAGGCTAGGTTGCTCCGCGCTCGATTTGTTGACCGATCTCCGCATGAGTCTGGCAGCCAACGAACTCAAGAAGCCGGCGATAAGCACTGAAGCCGTGGCCGAGACGGTGGGATATCAATCCGTTTCCGCATTTCGACGGGTGTTTGCGGAAAGGATGGGGATGACGCCGGGGGAATGGCGCCGACTGGCGCACAATGGCGCGTAGGCCCCAGGACGATCTTAGCTCATATGCGCTAGTTTGATCCTTTCGCGCATCATATTGAGCCAATCCAGTCTCGATGTTTGCATCGTCATTCGTAAATTGGGTTCCGTCATCACTTGATGAAGGAGCCATCCAATGAACTGCATCAGTATCGCCGCCAACGAAACCGCAACGGGCACAGACGCCGAAATCCACGCACGGACCGAGATCCCCGGAATCGCTCTCGCGCCCCAACCGTCCCATTCGCACGCGCAGCCAACGCCGACGAATGCCGTCATCGAAACCATTCTGAGCCGTAGTGCTGCCAAGTACTACGACCCAGCCGCCACCCTGAGCGATGGTGAGATCCGCGACCTGGTGCGGATCGGCACCTCCGCGCCGACATCGTTCCACCTGCAGAACTGGCGGTTTATCGCAGTCCGTACGCCTGACGCCAAGGCACGGCTACGTCCGATCGCCTGGAACCAGCCCGCAATCACCGACGCCGCCGTTACCTTCATCATCGTCGGCAGGTTGGCCGATGCCAGCACCGTCCCGGAGCGCCTGGCGCCGGTAGTGGAAGCCGGCATCATGCCAGCGCACCTGGTGCCGGAATGGGAAATCCCCGCTCGCGGGCTGTATGACGGTCAACCCCAACGGCAGCGCGACGAGGCGGTACGTTCCGCTACCTTCGGCACCGCGGCCATCATCTATGCAGCTCGCTCCCTCGGCCTGGGTTCGACGCCGATGATCGGGTTCGACGCGGAAGCCGTGCACCGCGAGTTCGGCCTGACCGAGGACGAAGTGCCGGTCATGCTTCTGACCGTCGGGCCGGAGCGGACCGGCAACTGGCCGCAGAAGCCGCGCCTGCCGGTGGCCGACGTCCTGTCCTTTGCATAATCCACAGTCCAAACAGTTACTTATGGAGAGTATGATGTCTAGAACTATTGCCCTGGAACCCGAACATGTACCGGCAGAATCGAAACCAACTCTCGATGCATTCACGAAGAGCATCGGGTTCACCCCAAATATGATGGCGGCCTTCGCGCAGAGCCCGATCGCGTTCAACGCATGGGCCACGCTGCTTGGCTCCCTCAGCAAGGCGCTCGATGTGAGGACGCGCGATAGTATCGGCCTTGCCGTCTCGGAGGTGAATGGCTGCAATTATTGCCTGACGGTCCACAGCTACACCGCGGAACATATGGCAAAGTTATCGGCGGATGACATCATTCTCGCCCGGAAAGGTCATGCAAACGACCCGAAACGAGACGCCGCAGTCCAGTTCGCGCGCAAAGTCATCAAGGCCCGAGGGCACGTTGGTGATGCCGATCTGAAAGCCGTCCGCGATGTCGGCTACACCGATGCGAACATCATCGAGATCGTTGCGCTGGTCGCCATGTACTCCCTGACGAACTTCTTCAACAACGTGTTCGACCCCGAGCGGGACTTTCCCGCCGTTACCTCGGCCGGCTCTATCTAAGCCCGGTCCTGCCGCAATCTCCGCGCGGTTGAACCCGAAATAAGCCGGGCTCGCCGCGCGACATCACACAGCAACTCGACAACAAGGTCTTCGAAAAGGCGTCAAGCCGGTAACGAGTTGCGCGGGAGGTCGAAAACATCTTCCACGCCTGAATTTATCCAAACCAACAAATATCTGAGGAGACAATTCCCATGAAAGCGATCGTAGTGACCGACCAGGCTGCGGGAACAGCCGGAATGAAGCTGGTGGAGCGACCCGAGCCGCAAGCCGCGATAAACGACGTCGTCGTTGAGGTCCATGCGGCGGGTTTCGTCAACACCGAACTGGATTGGCCTTCAACCTGGACGGATCGGGCCTTTCGTGACCGGACGCCATCGATTCTCGGCCATGAGCTGGCCGGTGTGATCACCGCGCTGGGCTATGGCACCACGGGGCTGTCGATCGGCCAGCGGGTGTTCGGCCTGTCTGACTGGTATCGCGACGGCACACTCGCTGAGTACGTCGCCATGGAGGCCCGCAACCTCGCGCCATTGCCCGGCAACGTCGACTTCACGGTGGGCGCAAGCCTGCCAATATCCGGCCTGACCGCATGGCAGGGACTGTTTCAGCATGGCCGCCTGCAGGCGGGGCAGAGCGTCCTCGCACACGGCGCAGCTGGCGCCGTCGGCTCGATCGTGACGCAGCTTGCGCGGGAAGCCGGCGCCTATGTCATCGGCACCGGACGCGCCGCTGACCGCCAGAGAGCTCTGGACTTCGGTGCAAATGAATTCGTCGATCTTGGAAACGACACCCTGGAAGACGTCGGGCGCGTCGATCTGGTATTCGACGTTATCGGCGGCGATGTTCAGAGGCGGTCCGTAGCGCTGATCCGGGCCGGAGGAACGCTTGTGACAGCCGTCGGACCGACGGATATCCGACCTGTGGATGGCCTGGTGGTTGACTTCGTCGTAGAGGCTGATCGTGGCCAGCTCTCGGAGATCGTTCAGCGCGTCCGGGACGGAAGACTGCGGACGAACATCGGCAAGATTTCGAGTCTGGACGATGCGATCGCCACCTTCAATTCCACGGAGCGACGCGCCGGAAAGACGGTCATCCGCGTTCTCCCGTGAGGACTTGGCGAGAACCGAGGATATTCGCGGGGGACTCGAAGCAGCCGCATCTTCCTGCCGGATAGGCCTCCATGCGACGGCGGCCACCGCAAAGACCGGTGCCTTGAAATACCGTCTTCCCGTCTGTGGCACCGATTCCATCCTGTCTCGTCAGCGCATTGCTACATACGGCAGCGGTCCGAGGCTTGTAGCAAATCACGCGCACAATCGCCGAGTGAAAGAGGGATCGTTAATATAACCGATAGAAGAAACAGATCCGAAACAGATGTTCGGATGTATTGTTCCTTCGCAACTAATACTGTCGATTGTATCTTGTGGCAAAATTCGGGCGGATCCTGAGGGCTGTAACTGGATATTCTGTTGAAGATCAGACGGTTATAATATTCTTGCGTAAGGCATCACTTTCTGTGCCATCCTGCGCCGCGCTGGAGGCTGAGGTTCGAAACATGTCCTAAACTTTAGGGAAGGAAGCAGGACAATGCGTAGAACAGGAAAAACTATCATCGGCTCATTGCTTGGTCTCGCCTATGTCGTTGCCACGCCATTTGCCTCACTCGCGTCGTTCGATGACGGCCTGCGTCAGAGTACAGCGCTTGCCGGTCCTCATGGTGACGTCCTTGTCGTTGCCGACGCCGGGAGCGCGCCAGCCGGAGGTCAGGAGACGGGCTCCGGTGGCGGTCAGGACAGCGGCTCCGGCGGCGGTCAGGATACCGGCTCCGGCGGTGGCCAGGACAGCGGTTCCGGCGGCGGTCAGGATACCGGTTCCGGCGGCGGTCAGGATACCGGCTCCGGCGGCGGTCAGGATACCGGCTCCGGCGGCGGTCAGGATACCGGCTCCGGCGGTGGCCAGGACAGCGGTTCCGGCGGTGGCCAGGACAGCGGTTCCGGCGGCGGTCAGGATACCGGCTCCGGCGGCGGTCAGGATAACGGTTCCGGCGGCGGTCAGGATAGCGGCTCCGGCGGTGGCCAGGATAGCGGCTCAGGCGGCGGTCAGGACAGCGGCTCCGGTGGCGGTCAGGACAGCGGCTCCGGTGGCGGCGAAGGCTCCGGTGGCGGCGAAGGCTCCGGCGGCGGTCAGGACAGCGGCTCAGGCGGTGGCCAGGATAGCGGCTCCGGCGGCGGCGAAACTCCCGCTTCCACGTCGAGCGACTGACACGGTACCAATAGTCGTTGGATCACGATGATTCAGGTCGGGTCGACCTAACATCATGAACGTGATCGACTCTACGAAGTTAGAGCGGGATGCGGGCGGAAAACGGCACACTTTTCTCCTCATCCCGCTCTACTACCGCAATCAGACGCGGTCGAAGCTCATTGAAATCCCGCCTGGCGGAACCACTCCTGGATGCCGGCAAGAACCTCCGCCTTGGCGCCCTCGAGCGTCGGCGCGTAGCGGAAGCCCGTTTCACCGGTACCGTTGCAATGGGAGATGCGCCAGGCCCAATCGCTCATGGCCTGACGTTTCATGACGAAGGCGACTTCATGTCTGCCAAGCATCGCGCAGAAAGTCCCATTCTGCAGCGGCAACCAAGTCAAACGGATCTCTGCAACCCTCACCATTCGAGCCCTCCAACAGCAGAAAAGGTATAGAATGGGGGCCAAGTGCTTGAAACCCCGCCTTTTGAGGGGATGCAGCGCAATACGGGTGGCGAGGGAAAGGACAACTCCAGATAAGGGCTCCTTCGACCATGAGCAAAGCGTCGCTGCGGCGAAGATATCTGATCGGCCGCGGCGGCGGGCAGGAGGAAAATCGTGTTCCAGCAAAATTGCGGACAAACCGGATTCCCTGAGCTACATTGAAGCGCTCGGCTCGTTCTCCGGGCTTCTCGGGAGGGAACCCGGCAGGCCCGACAGCGTTCTTGTACATGATCCCGGGAACGGGAAAGCGGCGATCGAAGCCGGTGTCCGTCGCTTTGTCGCCCGATTGGAACCGAACATACCCTGACGCGGCCTGATTGCCGCGTCGCTGCGATCCAGGAGGAGAAGCATGCAGGTCTTGTGGAGCAATCCCATCGAGCTTGGAATGACCGGGGGTGACGTGCGCATGGTCAAGGGACCGTCCGACGCGCTCCGTTGCCTCGCAGACCATTGGCCGTATCGCGGCCCCTACTATGTCGCCGCGCGCAGCGCGTGCCGCGCCGCGATCGACGGGCGTCGTACCTGCGAGGAAGCACGCAGACTCTTTCTTTCCGCCGCTGAGGAGGCGCGTCTTAAAGCGCACTAGGGCCTGTTGAGATTCATTTTGAGTTTATGACGGCTGCTGAGAGATGGATAATGGCGTTGAAGCTCTATTCGGTTTCGTCGGCACACATGGCGATGCAGCTCAAAGTGCTCCAGCGACCTTTGCGCGTCTCATAAGACGCGCGGCGCTGTAGGAAACTGTCAGAGGACTACAAACTTTCCTCCCTCCCCATCTCTGTGCTTGTCACAGAGAGGAGAGCAGCGCCGCGTCTGCGGCGCGGGACGCGTTCTTTCAGCCCAAGGACTTGGTCTGGCTGGATTCCTGTGACAAGCACAGGAACGAGGAAATCAAACAAGCCGCCGCGGGTGGCCCGAATCTCAACAGGGCCTTAGGAAGGTATCGGAGGACTGGAATCTCTCCTCCGTCCTCGTGCTTGTCACAGGGATCCAGCAGCGCCGCGTCTGCGGCGCGCGAAGGGTTCTTTCAGCCCAAGGACTTGGTCTGGCTGGATTCCTGTGACAAGCACAGGAATGAGGAGATCAAACAGGCGGCGGCGGGTGGCGCGCTTCTCAACAGGCCTTAGGAAGGTATCGGAGGACTGCAATCCCTCGTCGCCTCATCCCGTGCTCGTCACAGGGATCCAGCAGCGCCGCGTCTGCGGCGCGGGAGCGTTCTTTCAGCCCAAGGACTCGGTCTGGCTGGATTCCTGTGACGAGCACAGGAATGAGGAAGCCAAACAGGCGGCGGCGGACGGCCCGAATCTCAACAGGCCTTAGCTCACGATATGCGGGCAAACGACCGCAACACTGATCGATCCTTTGCGCTTGCGGTTATAGAGGTTGTCGATGACGATAGCTGATTGGCGACGATTTTCCGCCTGGGTGGATCGATGCTGGGCGCCTCCAGTCGGACCCCGTGTATTGGTAATACAATTCTTGTGCGGCGCAATATTCGGTCACACCCGGCCGGTCGGCTTGAAAAACAAAGAAACCTCTAATATAACCGTTCCCGTGTGTTAATCCGCGAATATGAGAATGCGATCTTTGCAATCGCGCGGTCCAGCCTCGAAATGAGTGTGAAAACTTCGCGAATTCGCCCGATTTCTGTCGTGAAGGCTTCATCTGGCGGCGTTATATTCTATTCCGTCTTACAAAAACCAATATCGAATGTTTAAGGTCCCATCAAAAGAGGGACATAAGAAATAATACGGGAGAGCTATGATGAGAGAGCGTAATCTCTATCGTATCGTCGAAGTCAGCATGAGGCGCGAAAGCGGCCGTAAGGAAATCGGCATCATGACCGTGCGCCAGGCCCTTGAGCTTCCCCAGGTACCAAGCCTCGAATACAGTCATCCGGAACTCAACTCGCGGTCCGACGGCCGCTTCCTCACGCGTGACCAACTCGAGGCCTATGCGCGCTGCGCCTGACCCCGAGAGCACGGCTCCGGCATCATTCTCACGCCCTGCCTATTGCAGCAGCCCGTCCGGCTGCTAACGTCCTTCTCTCCAGATTCGCTTCGGCGTCGCCCTGACCTAGGGGGCGGTGCTGGTGCGTCGATTTCTGCGAACGAACCGCTCGGACCAAACCGAGACCGAATGATGGAGCCGGACGATCATGCAGACAGCCCTGACACCCCCGCCCCTCGTCCTGCTGCCGATCTCCGGCAGCCCCGTCGGGTTTCCGGTGCGCCGGGTCTATTGTGTCGGCCGCAACTATGCGGCCCACGCCCGCGAGATGGGTCACGACCCGGACCGTGAGGCGCCCTTCTTCTTTCAGAAAAACGCCGACAATCTTCTGCCGCCGGGCGAGGATTTTCCCTATCCGACGCGCTCTTCCGAGGTTCATCACGAGGTTGAGCTGGTCGTCGCCATGCGCACCGGGGGCGCGGACATTCCCGTCGAGCAGGCCGCCGATCACATCTTCGGTTATGCCGTCGGCATCGACTTCACCCGCCGGGATCTGCAGGCGGAAGCCAAGAAGGCGGGCAAGCCGTGGACGGCCGCCAAGGCGTTCGAGCATTCCGCGCCGGTTTCCGCGATCGTCCCCGTCACCGCGATCGGTCATCCCGCAAGCGGCAATATATGGCTCAAGGTCAATGGCGAACTGCGCCAACAGGGCGACCTCGACCAGATGATCTGGAAGGTGCCCGAGATCATCGCCGAGCTTTCCCGCCTCTTCACTCTCGCGCCGGGCGACATCATCATGACCGGAACGCCGTCGGGTGTGGGTGCCGTCACGCAAGGCGATGTCGTAGCCTGCGGCATCGACGGGATCGGCGCGATCTCCGTCAACATCGTTTGAGAAACGGAAGGGCGAAATTCACCGCCTTCGACCAAAGGACGCAGCCGCCATGCCGCTTTACGCTCTAGGACCGCTCAGACCGCAGACGCCGACCGAAGGCAGCTTCTGGGTGGCGCCGGACGCAACCATCATCGGGCAGGTTGAGCTCGGCGAGGACGTCGGCATCTGGTTCGGCGCGACGCTGCGCGGCGACAACGAGCCGATCCGCATCGGCGCGCGCACGAACATCCAGGAGGCCGTCATCATCCATGTCGATCCCGGTCACCCGGTTTCCATAGGCGAAGGCTGCACCATCGGTCACCGGGCTATCGTTCACGGCTGCACCATCGGCGACAATTCGCTGATCGGCATGGGAGCGACGATATTGAACGGCGCGAAGATCGGCCGCAATTGCCTCGTCGGCGCCAACGCGCTGGTCACCGAGGGGAAGGAATTCCCCGACAATTCTCTCATCGTCGGCGCCCCGGCCAAGATGGTGCGGACCCTCGATGACGCCGCCGTCGAAGGATTGAAGCGTTCGGCCGAACATTATGTGAAGAATTGGCAGCGTTACGCCGCCCAACTTACGCTGCTGGATTGATACGCGGCCTCACGCGCAGCTCTTGCAGTGTCCACGGATCTCGATCGTCGTCTTCTCGGTCTTGAACTCCTGCGCGCGCACGAGCGTGGAAAGCCGATCCTCGATCACCTCGTCATGAAACTCCGTCACCTGGCCGCAGCCTTCGCAGATGGTGAAGGCCGTGACACCGTGGTCGTGCTCGTGTTCATGCGGGCAGCTGCAGGCCACGAAGGCGTTGAGGCTCTCCAGCCGATGAACCAGCCCGTATTCGAGCAGCTTGTCGAGCGCGCGATAGACCTGCAGCGGTGCGCGAAAGCCATTGTCGCGCAGCTTGTCGAGAATGGTGTAAGCGCTCATCGGACCGTCCGAATGGGCAAGCGCCCCCATCACCAGCGACTGGTTCTTGGTCAGTTGGGGCGTAACCATCAGTGATGTCCTCCATCCGAAGTATGCGGGGCGCTCTCGATCCGGCGGCCGACCGGCAGCAGACTCAGCACGAAAAGGACCAGCGCGGCAACCACGATCGACGGTCCCGACGGCGTATCCCAGTGAAGCGAGCCGAAAAGCCCGCCGGCAACGGCGACCGCGCCGATCAGCGAGGCGTAGACAGCCATGACTTCCGGAGACGAGGCGAAGCGACGGGCGGTTGCCGCCGGTATGATCAGCAGCGAGGTGATCAGCAGGATGCCGACGATCTTCATGGCGATCGCAATCACCAGAGCCATCAGCAGCATGAAGAAGAACCGCGCCCTCTCGGGCTCGAGGCCTTCCGCTTCGGCCAGCTCCGGATTGACGGTCGATGCGAGCAACGGCCGCCAGAGATAGACCAGTGCGAAGATCACCAGAATGCCACCGCCCCAGACGATGTCGATATCGGCGCGGGATACCGCGAGGATGTCGCCGAAGAGGAAGCCGACGAGGTCGATCCGGACCCAGGTCATGAAGGCGACGATGACGAGGCCGATCGACAGCGCCGAGTGCGAGAGAATGCCGAGCAGCGCGTCGGTGGAGAGCGCGCCGCGCTTCTGCAGGAAGAGAAGCAGCACCGAGACGACGGAAGCGACGATAAACACGCTTACCATGAGGTTGAGGTCCATGAGCAGCGAGAGCGCCACCCCGAGCAGCGCCGAATGTGCCATCGTATCGCCGAAATAGGCCATGCGACGCCAGATGACGAAGCAACCGAGCGGCCCGGCGACCATGGCGATGCCAATTCCGGCGACGAGCGCGCGAATGAAGAAATCGTCAAGCATCGCGCTTCTCCGTCCCGTAACCCTGGAGCCGCGCGTGATGGCCGCAGCCGCAGTCCGGATCGTGATCGTGAATGTTGTCGGCCTCTTCGTCATGATGGTGGCCGTCGTCCGGGAAGCAGCTTTCGGTGATGCTGCCGTCGGCATGCAGCACCCGCCCGTCCGGGAGGTGCGTATGGTCGTGGTGATGACTGTAAACCGCAAGCGCGCCGGCGGCCCGGCGGCCGAAGAGTTTGAGATATTCCGGACTCTGGCTCACCACCTGCGGCGTTCCGCGACAGCAGACGTGGCCGTTGAGGCAGACGACCGTATCGGTTTCCGCCATGACGATATGGAGATCGTGGGAAATGAGCAGGATACCGCAGCCGGTGCGGTTGCGGATCTGCTTGATCAATTCGTAGAGGGCTATCTCCCCGGAAAAATCGACCCCCTGCACCGGCTCGTCCAGGACCAGCAGGTCGGGTTTGCGGGCGATTGCGCGGGCAAGCAGCGCCCGCTGGAACTCGCCACCCGAAAGGTGCTGCACCTCGGCCTTCGCCATGTGTAGCATGCCCGTCGCTGCGAGCGACTCTTCGATCTCTCGCCCCTTGAGTGGGCCAGTCAGCGTCATCAGCCGCTCCACCGTCAGCGGCAGCGTCCAGTCGACGGCAAGCTTCTGGGGCACATAGCCGACTTTCAGCCCTGCGAGCCGGTCGACGTGTCCCTCATCCGGCTTGAGAACCCCGATCGCCGTCTTCGCCGTCGTCGATTTTCCCGACCCGTTCGGCCCTATGAGGGTGACGATCTCGCCGCGGCTGATCGAAAAATCGACGCCGCGCACCAGCCATCTGCCGTTTCGCCGCACTCCGGCATTGGCGAGGCTGACCAAGGGCGTCGTTTCTGGTGATCGGAAGTTCAACATCAAAAAGTTCCGGCTGGTGGTTGCCACTGGCTATCGCACACGTTATAGCATAACGCAATTGATGTAATAACATAACAACGCCGTTTCAAGCAATGTCCGGCCGTAAACGCCGGCTGCAGCAACCGGACAATTCGGAGAAAACGATGAATTCGACGACTGCCCTCCTGTTCGCCTCGACGCTTCTCCTTGCCTCCCCCGCATTTGCGGAGGCGCCCAATGTGGTCGTCTCGATCAAGCCGGTCCATTCGCTGGTCGCCTCGATCATGCAGGGCGTCGGCGAACCCTCGCTCATCGTCGAGGGCGGCGCCTCCCCTCATACCTACACCATGAAGCCGTCGAACGCCGCGGCACTGCAGGCGGCAAAGGTCGTGTTCTGGGTCGGACCGGGCCTGGAGGCTTTCCTCGACAAGCCGCTTGATACGCTCGGCACGGGTGCCCAGGTGGTCGAACTCGGCGAGGCTCCCGGGCTGGAGAAGCTGAAGTTCCGCGAGGGCGGCGCCTTCGAGGGGCATGATCACGGGGAAGAGGGGCACGGCGGGGAAGCCGGCCACGAAGATCACGGCGATGCCCATGCCGGCGAAGCGGACGGTGCCGAGCATGCCGATAAGCATGACGATCATCATCATGCCGAAGGCGAATTCGACATGCATATGTGGCTCGATCCGATGAACGCCAAGGCCATGGCGACGGAGATCGAGAAGACTTTGGCCGCCGCCGATCCGTCCAACGCCGCCACCTACAAGGCCAATCTGGAGAGGTTCAACGAGCGGATCGACGCTCTCGACAAGGGTCTCGCCGAGACGGTGGCTGCAATCAAGGACAAGCCTTTCGTCGTCTTCCACGATGCCTATCAGTATTTCGAGAACCGTTACCAGGTGCGCGTCGCCGGTTCGATCACCGTCAGCCCGGAAGTGCTGCCCGGCGCGGAACGGCTCTCCGAGATCCGCGCGAAGATCAAGGAATTGGGCGCGACCTGCGTCTTCACCGAGCCGCAGTTCGAGCCTAAGCTCGTCAGTGTCGTCATCGAAGGCACGCCGGCGAAATCCGGCACGCTCGATCCGGAAGCCGGCACACTCGAGGCCGGACCGGATCTCTACTTCCAGATGATGGAAAACATCGGCGTCTCGCTGAAGGAATGCCTATCTTCGGCGAGCTAAGGCCTGTTGAGATTCGGGCCACCGCCGCCGCTTGTTTGATCGCCTCATCCCTTATGTGGACGGCTTCCCCTTGCAAGTGTTTTTTGCAGATTTTTTGATCGGATCGCTTGCTTCCATATGTTCGGCCTTTCGGTGTGGCCGCACAGGGCCACTGGCCAAGATGGTTTCCG